>NZ_JBMIRQ010000111.1:0-124200 GCF_049195265.1 Rhodococcus sp. MALMAid1271
GACATGCACCACGCACTCGTCGGCACCGGCCCCGGCACATGGGCCACCACCAAAACCACCGCACGCCACCGCTACCCGGGCCGCACCCTCTGGCACCCACCCGCCGACATCGACCCCCAACGTCGCGGGCTGATCAACCACGCACACCACCCCGAAGAAGTACTGCACCCACCCGACCACCACAACCACAACACCGGGGACACCGAGGACACCGGCCGAACCGGCGACGAAGAACCACGACAACCCGCGTAACCACCCATACCAGCACCAGGGCACAGCCCTGCCTACTGCACCCACCTGCGCTGAAGCCAACGGCATGCCACACAGCGAGGATCCACGGTTGCGCCCACTACCGATCAGGTCTTCGATGAGAGCCACGATGACCGGAAAGGCGCAAGCGCATGGCGTACGACGAGCTTCTTGCCGATCGCATCCGCGGCATCCTCACCGACCAGAAGAGTCTGCGGGAGCAGAAGATGTTCGGCGGTCTGGCTTTCCTGGTGCGAGGCAAGATGGTGGCGTGCGTCGGCATCGGAGATCGAGCTCTACTGGTTCGAGTGGATGGAGATCGCGAACCCGAATTCCTGCAGTTCGACGGAGCCCTGCACGCTGTCATGGGCCGAGGTCGCTCGATGGGCGCAGGGTGGATCACTGTCGACGCAGCGGCACTGGAGAACGAGGCAGCACTGCAGTTCTGGGTGTCCGCGGCTCTCGAGCACAATGCGAACACAGCCGGCAAGTAGCAACCGTCGAAGCCCCTGCCTCGACAGCACCGGGAAAACCTGGAAACCGAATCACGTTGACTCGAAACCTTGCCCGGTGCAGAGATTCTCGCGACCATCGTTCGAGTCAGTCACCGATCGAGGGAACGGGGGAGTCATGATCGAGCACGTCGAATCGTGGAACTGCTCCCGCCGCCGTCGAACCGTTCGGCGTCTGGGGTGGCACCACGGCCCGCGAAACGCCAACTTCACAGAGCCAACTCCCGGCTCGCCGAAGATCGAGCGGCAAGTTGGTAGCAGGACCGAAGCCGGCGGAACGACCCGATAGTTCGGCAGTCGAGCCTGAGCGCGACCGGCGTAGTTCACAATGGAAGGGTGAGCGAAACAGACAAGCCCCAGCCGTGGACGTATCTGATGGACATGGACGGTGTCCTCGTACACGAAGACCACTTGATCCCCGGCGCAGATACGTTTCTCGCCGAGTTGCAGGCCAACGAGATTCCTTTCATCGTGCTGACCAACAACTCGATTCGTACCCCTCGCGACCTGCGGGCCCGTTTGGCGTTCACCGGTTTGGACATTCCGGAGAAGTCCATCTGGACATCGGCTCTGGCCACCGCGACGTTCCTCGGTAATCAGCGCCCCGGCGGCAGTGCATACGTGGTCGGCGAGTCGGGTCTGACCACGGCTCTGCACGACATCGGCTACACGCTCACCGACTCGAGTCCCGATTACGTGGTGCTCGGCGAAACCCGGACGTACTCGTTCGAGGCCATCACCACCGCCATTCGTCTCGTGGAGAAGGGGTCGCGTTTCATCGCCACCAACCCCGACGCCACCGGCCCGTCCCGTGAGGGTTCGCTGCCCGCGACGGGTTCGGTGGCCGCGTTGATCACCAAGGCCACCGGCAAGGAGCCCTACTACGTGGGCAAGCCCAACGCGTTGATGATGCGTTCGGCGCTGCGCGCGATCGGCGGCCACTCCGAGAACACGTTGATGATCGGTGATCGGATGGATACCGACGTACTCTCGGGTCTCGAGGCGGGGTTGCAGACGATCCTCGTTCTCACCGGAATCTCGACGGTCCAGTCCGTCGAGCAGTATCCGTTCCGGCCGACCATGGTCCTCGATTCCGTCGCCGACTTGGTGGGCCGCACTCAGAACCCCTTCCGATGACACTCGAATTCGTGCTCTCCCGCCTCGATCATCACGTCGTCGGACGGGGCGTTCGGCACGCGTTTCCCGATATCGCCGACGCGGTGGCCGCGGTACGCGAGGGCCGAAATGTGCTCGGTGCGATCCCGTTCGATATGTCCGAGGCCACCGCTCTGATCGAACCGGAGGAGTTCTACCGACTCGACGGGCCCTGGGCGACGGTGGATGCTCAACCGCCGCTACCCACGGTCACCGTGGCAGGACAGGTCCCCGACCCGAGCGTCCATGTGCAGCGAGTGCGAGATGTCGTAGAACAATTGAAAGCCGGTGTCGCCGAGAAGATCGTGCTCGCGCGGGCCATCGAGGTGACCGCGGATTCACCGATCGATCCCGCCTCGATGTTGAGCGCGCTGGTCGCGCGCGATCCGATGGGCAACGGTTTCCTGGCCGACCTCGCCCCCACGAGCGAATCCGGCAGGCACATCGTCGGTGCGAGTCCTGAGTTGCTGGTTCGCAAGCGCGGCAACATCGTCAGCTGCCACCCGTTCGCGGGGACGGCTGCCCGCTCGGCCGATCCCGATGAGGACACGCGCATCTCGGCGGCGTTGACGGCGAGCGCCAAAGACCAGGCCGAGCATCGATTCGTCGTCGACGAGATCCGTGCTGCATTGGCACCGTTCTGCGAGACGCTCGAGGTGCCCGAGACACCCCAACTGAGCAGCACTCCGCAGCTGTGGCACCTGTCGACACCCATCGTCGGGGACCTGACCGATCCCAGGACATCGGCGCTCGACCTGGCGCTGGCCCTGCATCCCACCGCCGCCGTCGCCGGGGTTCCCAGGGCCGCAGCGATGGATGCCATCAGAGACCTCGAGGGTTCCCGCGGCTTCTACGCCGGTGCCGTCGGGTGGACCGACGGCAGCGGAGACGGCGAGTGGATGGTTGCGATCCGCTGCATCGAACTCGCCGCCGACGGGTTGTCCGGTACCGCCACCGCAGGCGGCGGCATCGTCGCAGGGTCCGATCCCGACGCCGAACTCGAGGAGACGACGGCCAAATTTCGCACCGTTCTCAGCGTGTTCGAGCGCTGATACCGCTATTTCAAAGCCTGGTCCAAGTCTGCGAGCAGATCCTCTGTGTCCTCCAGCCCGATCGAAATGCGCACCACCCCGTCGGTGATGCCCACTGCCGCACGACCTTCCGGCCCCATCGCACGGTGTGTGGTGGTGGCCGGGTGGGTGATGAGCGACTTGGAGTCACCCAGATTGTTGGAGATGTCGACGATACGCAACGCGTCGAGTACCTCGAAGGCGCGCTTCTTACCTTCCCCCTCGGGGGCGTCGAGCTCGAACGTCACCACGGTGCCGCCGCCGGACATCTGCGATTTCGCCAGCTCGTGCTGCGGATGTGACTGCAGGAACGGATATTTCACCCAACGCACCGCGGCGTGACCTTCGAGGAACTCGGCGACCTGCAGCGCGGAGTTCACCGAATGTCGCACTCGCACCGGCATGGTCTCCAGTCCTTTGAGCAGCGTCCAGGCATTGAACGGGCTCAGCGCCGGGCCGGTGTGACGCATCAGAGTCTGCACCGGTCCGTCGATGTACTCCTTCGATCCGAGGATCGCTCCGCCGAGCACCCGACCCTGACCGTCGATGTGCTTGGTGCCGGAGTACACCACCACATCGGCACCGAGTTCGAGGCTGCGCTGCAGCAGTGGCGTCGCGAACACGTTGTCCAACACCACCGTTGCACCGGCAGCATGAGCCATCTCCGAAACACGCCTGACATCGACCAGCGACTGCATCGGGTTGGACGGCGTCTCGAAGAACACGGCCGTCGTCGGCACCGACAACGCCTGCTCCCACTGCTCGAGGTCGTCTCCGTCGACGAAGACGGTCTCGACGCCCCAGCGCGGCAGGATCTCGTTGCACACCACGAAGCAGGATCCGAAAAGGCTACGCGCAGCGACCAATCGGTCTCCGGCCTTCAACAATGCGCCCAACGCGGTGAACACCGCAGACATTCCGCTGGATGTACCGAAGCAGGCCTGCGCCCCCTCGATCAGTCGCAGACGCTCCTCGAACATCTTGACCGTCGGGTTGCCGTAGCGCGAGTACACGAAATGATCGATGTCACCGGTGAACGCCTGCTCCGCCGCACCGGCACTCTCGTAGACGAAACCCGAAGAGAGATAGAGCGCCTCGGCATTCTCGTCGAACCCCGATCGCATCAGGCCGCCGCGGACGCCCAGCGTTCCCTGACCGACCCCCTCGGGCAAGGGCTTGTCGAATCCGCCGCCGCGTGGCATCCCCTTGTCGCTCCGCTCCTGCCCGCCGGTAGAACTCCCCGTGTCGCTTCGCTCCTGCCCGCCGGTAGAACTCCCCTTGTCGCTTCGCTCCTGCCCGCCGCCCGGAATACTCACGACTGCCTCCACGGCAACCCGACCGCACGCCAGCCCGTGGCTCCGCGGTGTCCCTCGGCATCGGTGGCTCCTTCGAAGCCGTCGAGCACGTTGTAGGACGGGCCGATCCCGGCGGCCGTCGCGGCTTGCGCGGCACCGATGGACCGCTGACCGGAGCGGCACAGGAACACCACCGGCCGTTCACCGTCCACTCCCGCTGCTTTCAGGTCCTCGACGAAGTTGGTGTTTCGGGCACCGTCGGGAAAACTGACCCATTCGATCAGGTGGGTCGGACGGTCGATGCTCGATGTGTCCGGGACTCCGACGTACTGCCACTCGGCGCGCGTCCTGACGTCCACGAGCACGGCCTCGGGGTCCCGTGAAAGCAACTCCCACGCCGCCTCGGGAGTTATGTCACCTGCGTAGGTCACTTGATCAGCCTTCCGTCACTCACTGTTACCTCGACACCGGTCCACGAATCAGACATTGCATACCAACCACTTGTCGTCGATGCGCACGAACTTCCACTTCTCGTCGGTCTGCACTCCGGATTTTGCTTCCTTCAGCGGGACCGTCACCACACCGCGGTCGCCGTTGATCTCGTAGTTCGAGGGCACGCCGTCGATGGAGGTCTCGCCGTTGCGCTCCACCTCGCCTTCCCGATCGAGTCGGTACTGCGCATCGTCGCCGGGAATGAGCAGCGCAACCTCGTCGAAGCAGGTGTTCTCGCGCAGCAGATCCGCGTTGCCGGTGTTCTGCGCCTCGAGGAATCCCTCGACGCTGTCGGTGAGCAGCTGAGCTTGCGTCACGTTGTTCTCGGCAGGAGCGAGTTTCGAGGCCACGAAAATGCCGACGAGCAGGACGACGGCGACGCCTGCGGCGATGATGAACGGCCATGCGTTGGGCTGACGCTCCTCGCCGGAGTTCGCAGCCGTCGCCGACGCGTTGTTGCGCGCTTCCTCGCGACTGTCGACCCATTGCTGTCTACGTTCACTCCATGACGCCATGCGGCCAATCTTCCTCGATCCGACCGTTCAGTCACTAGTTGGGGCCGACCGGGATATCGCCACGCAGGGTGATGCGGTGCATTGTGCGATGCTCGGTGCCGTAGTCACGATTGGCGTAGTGCGAGGTGCTGCGGTTGTCCCACAGCACCAGATCGCCCAGCTGCCAGCGGTGCCGCACGATGTGCTCGGGCTTGGTCAGGTGCGCGTACAGCATGTCGAGGATCCCGCGGCTCTCGGCCTCCGACACCCCGACGATGTGGGAGGTGAAACCCGGATTGACGAACAGCCCCTTGCGGCCGGTCTCCGGATGGACCCGCACGACGGGATGTTCGACGGGGACCAGGGCGGTGACTTCCTTGCCGTCCCACACGTTGCCTTTTCCGCCGCGTGTGCGCGCGAGGTAGTAACCGAATTCGCGGTTGCCGTCGTGTACTGCCGTGAGCCCGTCGATCATGCTGCGCACCGGCGCGGACAGCGACTCGTAGGCCAGTTGGCTGTCGGCCCAGTTGGTGTCGCCGCCGTGCGCGGGCAGCACGACGGGCCGCAGGATCGAGCCCATCGGTGGCCGTTCCATGAACGTGACATCGGTGTGCCACACGTCGGCGAATCCGTTGTCCTGACTGTCGAGGGCGTAGACCTCGGGAGCGACGTGGCCGCTGTCGTGTACCGGGTGGCCTGCGGTGAGGTCTCCCAGACGTCGACCGAATTCGATGTGTGCCGCGTCGTCGAGCGTCTGTCCGCGCAGCACCAGCACCTTGTGTTCGACGAGGGCTGCCCGGAGGGCGAGGATCTGCGCATCGGAGGCCGAGGCGACGTCGAGTCCGAGGATCTCGGCTCCGAACGACGGGCCGAATGTGGCGACGGTGAGAGTGGCGGGCTGTTCCAGAGTGGTCATGTGTCCTCGAATCCGTGCACGGCGAGCGAATTGCATTCAGGCAGCGCTGCCGTCGAGAGAGGTCCCGTCCTGATTTTCTCGAGGAACCGGGATTGTGGGCGTCGGGTCAGGTCACCGACAACACATGTTGGTGCAGGTACGACAGAAGTCGACGGTGAACCGCCGGACCAGGAATGTCGTCTGCACAGCCAATTCCTACCGGAAACCGGGAAATACGGCAACTTGCCCACCGCCCCAGCTCAGGTAGTGCTTAATTTATGCTGGGGTGTCCGCACTTCCCTCGAAGAAGGTAGCTCGCTGCACATGACTGATCAGACTCGTCCACTCCGCGTCGCCATCGTCGGTGCCGGACCGGCAGGCATCTATGCCGCCGACGCGCTCATGAAGTCCGACCACAATGTCAGCGGACCGGGCGTGAGCATCGACCTCTTCGAGCGTATGCCTGCCCCGTTCGGGCTCATTCGCTACGGCGTGGCCCCCGATCACCCGCGCATCAAGGGCATCATCACCGCGCTGCACAAGGTGCTCGACAAGCCACAGGTTCGCCTGCTCGGCAACATCGACTACGGCACCGACATCGACCTCGACGACCTGCGCCGCTTCTACGACGCCGTCATCTTCTCCACCGGAGCCAACGCCGACCGTGCGCTGAACATCCCCGGCATCGACCTCGACGGTAGCTACGGCGCCGCCGATTTCGTCTCCTGGTACGACGGCCACCCGGACGTGCCGCGCACCTGGCCGCTCGAGGCCGAGAAGGTCGCAGTACTCGGCGTCGGCAACGTCGCCCTCGACGTCGCGCGCGTCCTGGCCAAGACCGGTGACGAACTCCTGCCCACCGAGATCCCGTCCAACGTCTACGAGGGCCTCAAGGCCAACAAGGCCCTCGAGGTACACGTCTTCGGCCGCCGCGGGCCAGCTCAGGCCAAGTTCACCCCGCTGGAGCTGCGCGAGCTCGACCATTCACCGAACATCGAGGTGATCGTCGCCCCCGAGGACATCGACTACGACGAAGGCTCCGAGCAGGCCCGCCGCAACTCCAAGCAGGTCGACATGGTCGCAAACACCCTGCAGGACTGGGCCATCCGCGACGTCGGTAGCCGCCCGCACAAGCTGTTCCTGCATTTCTTCGAGTCCCCCAGCGAGGTACTCGGCGAGGACGGCAAGGTCGTGGGTCTGCGTACCGAGCGCACCGAGCTCGACGGAACCGGCAACGTACGCGGCACCGGAAAGTACAACGACTGGGAGGTCCAGGCCGTCTACCGTGCCGTCGGTTACCTGAGCCAGAACATCAGCGCGCTCCCCTTCGACGAGCAGGCGGGCACCATCCCCAACGAGGCCGGCCGGGTCATGGAGTCACCGCACTCGAGCACACCCGTGCCCGCCACCTACGTCACCGGCTGGATCAAGCGCGGCCCCGTCGGCCTCATCGGTCACACCAAGGGCGACGCCAACGAAACCGTCGCGAATCTGCTCGAGGATGCGCCGAGCTTCGCCGGTGCGGCCGAGCCCGACCTCGATGCCGTCACCTCGTTCCTCGAGGGCAAGCAGGTTCCGTTCACCACCTGGGACGGCTGGTACCGCCTCGACGCACACGAGCGTTCCCTCGGTGAGCCCGAGGGCCGCGAGCGGGTCAAGGTCG
Organism: Rhodococcus sp. MALMAid1271; assembly: GCF_049195265.1. Lineage (NCBI taxonomy): Bacteria > Bacillati > Actinomycetota > Actinomycetes > Mycobacteriales > Nocardiaceae > Rhodococcus > Rhodococcus sp. MALMAid1271. Next base: position 7,826 of record NZ_JBMIRQ010000111.1, read on the forward strand.
TCGAGCGTGAGGACATGCTCAAGGCCTCCGAGCCCGACAAGGCCTAGAGCGGCTGGCACCGCATGTGAGTGCGGAGCCTGCGGGTCGTTCCGCAGGCTCCACTCCTGCCTCGGCCCCTGCTACGAAGTTCCACTCACATGCGCGAAGCGCTCTACACCCGAACCGCCAGCAACTTGCCCTCGGTTTCGACCTTGCGCTGATGTTCGTTGAAATCCGGTGCAGCGCAGACGAACAGCGTGCGACCGTCGACGCCGCCGAGCCCGCAGGCGAACACCCCGAGGTCGAAATCGAGCTGTTCGAGAACCTCACCGCCTTGCTCCACGTGCAGTACTCGCTGTCCCAGCGCATCGGCGATCCACATCGTGCCGTCGGAGTCGATGCAGCACCCGTCGGCGGCAACCTTCACCTCACCGATCGCCGTGGCCATATCCGTCGACGTCGGCACATCGCCGAAGATCGCCCAGTCCCGCCGCTCCCCCAGCGACCCGTCCGCTGCGATGTCGAACGCACTGACCCTGTTGCCGACCGTCTCGTCCACCAGCAGCTCGCCCGATGCCGTGAACGCCATTCCGTTGGGGAAGTACAGGTCCGAGGCAACGACATGGGCCGAACCGTCCGGGTCTACGCGAATCAGTTCGGCTGTCTCCACCGGGGCGAAATTCATCAGATCGAACCCGAAGTTCCCGACGTAGGCGCGGCCCTGCGGGTCGACGAGCATGTCGTTGAGGTTCGCGGTCACATAGGTCGAGAGGTCGGCGTGGACGGTCAGCGAACCGTCGTGCTCACGCAGCAGCAGCTTGTAGTCGCGCATGGACACGATCAGCAGTCGGCCGTCGGGTAGCCACCCCAGCCCCGAGGGCTGATTGGGTACCTCGGCTTCGACTCGTGCATCGGAGCCGTCCTCCAGAGCAGACACGACGCGGTGAGAGTAGAAGTCCGATACCCAGATCCTTCCCTCGTGCCAGCGTGGACATTCGAAATAGGTGTAGCCGTCGAGAACGACAGTGGTCTCCGGTTTCATGTTTCGCATTCAAACACCGCGACGGTCGGTCGCAACGGCAATTGCTCGAGCTGGCATGCTTGGACCCGTGTTCGACGCCCACCTGCACATCATCGACCCTCGGTTTCCGCTGGTCGAGAACCACGGATTTCTGCCCGATCCCTACACGGTTTCGAACTACCTGTACGACGTCGACGGGCTCGGCATCACCGGAGGAGCGGTGGTATCGGCCTCGTTCCAAGGTACCGATCAGAGCTATCTGCTCTCGGCCCTCGCGACCCTCGGGCGCGGCTGGGCCGGCGTCACTCAGATCGATCCCGAGTGCTCCGACGAGGACATCCTCGCGTTGCACGACGCGGGCGTGCGGGGAATGCGGTTCAACCTCAAACGCGGCGAGACCGACGTCGAGATGCTCACCACTCAGGCTCGGCGCGTGCACGAGTTGGTCGGCTGGCACGCAGAGCTGTATGTCGATGCATCCCTGCTGCTCTCGCTCGAGCCCATTCTCGCGAAGCTACCGGCGGTGAGTATCGATCACCTCGGCCTGTCGACTCAGGGGCTGCCGTATCTGCTCAACCTGGTCGACCGCGGAGTACGCGTCAAGGCAACGGGATTCGGCCGCGTCGACCTCGACATCGCCGATACGCTGAAGCAGATTCATCGGGTCAATCCCGAGGCGTTGATGTTCGGCACCGATCTACCTGGTACCCGCGCCCCACGTCCGTTCTCGGAGAACGACATCGACATCATTTCCCATGCCGTCGGCGGCGATCTCCCCGCTGTGCTCGACGGTAATGCCAGGGCCTGGTACCGGATCGACTAAACCAGCACTGCTCCGCCGAGCCACACTGCGGACGCGAGCAAAGCCCCGAACAGCTCGACCAAAATCGACAACCCGGCCGCCTTGGTGGCGTGAACTGTCGATTGCCACGCCTGGGAATGATTGCGATGCCTGGGCACTTCCGCGATGTACACCCCGCCGATGAAGCCGATGAACAGTCCGACGACGGGGATGACGAAGAACCCGACGATCCCGAGCAGTCCGCCGAGCACCAGCGATCGCATCGGCACGCCGGCCTCCCGCATGCGTCGGCCCGGCCACGTGTATTTGACGACCCCGCTGATCACCAGCAGCAACGTCGCGATCGCGAACACGGTCCAGGCGGCGGCGCCGCCGGTGAGCCACGCCCACACTGCGACGGCCGCGAAGATCACGATGGTGCCGGGCAGAATCGGGACGACGATGCCGACGAGCCCGATCACAATCGCAAGGCCGACCAGGGTCTCTCCGAACACACTCATGCGCTCAGTGTGCCTTGTCCCGGAAGCAGGCGCGGTGGGTCAGGCAGTGGGTCAGGCAGTGGGCCGCACCTCGCCCGCGGCCTCGCGTGCCCTGGCCCTGGCGGTGTCGATGTCCGAGGCCGTCGACACCGCGACGCCCATCCGGCGGCGGACGAAGCTGGTCGGCTTGCCGAACAGCCGCAGGTCGGTCTCGGGGACTTTCAGCGCGGCGGCGACGCCGCCGAAGTAGATTCCGTCCGCGTCGACGCCTCCGTAGATCACTGCCGAAGCGCCCGGCGAGAGCAGTGTCGTGTCGATCGGCAGACCCAGTATCGCGCGGGCATGCAGCTCGAACTCCGAGAACCGTTGCGTACGAAGCGTGACCAGGCCGGTGTCGTGCGGCCGAGGACTGACCTCGGAGAAGTACACGTTGTCGCCCTGAACGAACAGCTCGACGCCGAACAATCCGTACCCACCGAGCGCCGTCGTGATGCGCTCGGCGACTTCGCGGGCACCCGCGAGCGCTGCGTCGGACATCGGTTGCGGCTGCCAGGATTCGACGTAGTCACCGGATTCCTGGAGGTGGCCGATCGGCTCGCAGAACGACGTTCCGTCCACCCCGCGGACCGTCAGAAGTGTTATCTCGTAATCGAAGTCGACGAACCCCTCGACGATGACGCGGCCGAGGTCGACCCGGCCGCCTTTCAGCGCGTACTCCCAGGCCGCCTCGACATCGTCCTCGCTGCGAACGACGGACTGGCCCTTGCCCGAGGACGACATGACCGGCTTGATGACGGCGGGAAAGCCGATGGTGGACAACGCTTGCCGAACGTCGTCGAGCGAATCGGCGAAGGCGTAGGGCGACGTCGGCAGTCCGAGCTCCTCGGCTGCGAGTCGCCTGATGCCCTCACGGTTCATCGTCAACTGCGTAGCCCGAGCCGTCGGAACCACCGTGGTTCTGCCCTTGGCCTCCACCTCGGCCAGTGCATCGGTGGCGATGGCCTCGATCTCCGGGACGACGAAGTCCGGCTGTTGCGCATCGATCAGTGCCAGCAGCTCTTCGGGGTTGCTCATGTCGATGGTGAACGCGTGATGGGCCACTTGATGGCCGGGGGCGTTGTCGTAACGGTCGACGGCAATGATTTCGACACCGAGGCGCTGGAACGCGATGATCACCTCTTTGCCCAACTCACCTGCTCCGAGCAGCATCACCCGGGTGGCCCCGGGAGTCAGCGGAGTACCGATGCGAACGGAATCTGGGGCAGTCACGGCCATCATTATCCACACCCGAATCGGTTGGACGCCCTAGTACACGTTAGTCTCCAGTCACATTCGCAGCTGACGAGTCGGAACGGGGCAACAACGTGTCGAACAATGGTGGACCGCTCGCAGGGCTTCGCGTCGTCGAACTCGCAGGCATCGGACCCGGCCCGCACGCGGCATTGCTGCTGGCAGACCTCGGCGCAGACGTCGTACGCGTCCAACGCGCCGGGCAGATCGCGCCCCACGACCACCAGCTACGCAGCCGCACCGTCGTCGAGGCGAATCTCAAGGACCCCGCCGACATCGAGAAGATTCTCGGGCTGCTCGAGCGCGCCGACGTGCTGATCGAAGGTTTCCGCCCCGGCGTCACCGAACGCCTCGGACTCGGACCCGACGACGCCCTGGCCCGCAATCCGCGCCTGGTCTACGGCCGGATGACCGGCTGGGGGCAGGACGGCCCGTGGGCGCAGACGGCCGGCCACGACATCAACTACATCTCGGTCACCGGGGTGCTCAACGCCATCGGCCGCGCCGGCGAGCGTCCGGTGCCGCCGATGAACATGGTCGGCGATTTCGGTGGCGGTTCGATGTTCCTCGTCTTCGGCATCATGGCGGCGCTCTACGAGCGTCAGAACTCCGGGCAGGGCCAGGTGGTCGACGCGGCCATGGTCGACGGCACCGCTGCGCTGTCGCACATGATCTGGGCGTGGCGCGGGGTCGGCGCGTGGAGCGATGACCGCGGCACCAACTTGTTGGACACCGGTGCCCCGTTCTACGACACCTACGAGACGTCCGACGGCGGCTACATGGCCGTCGGATCGCTCGAGCCGCAGTTCTACACCGAACTGCTGAAGGGCCTCGGCCTCACCGACGCCGACCTGCCCCCGCAGATGGACAAGTCCCGCTGGCCGGAGCTGCGCGAGAGATTCACTGCCACATTCCTTTCGAAGACCCGCGACGAATGGGCCGCGATCTTCGACGGCACCGACGCGTGCGTGTCGCCGGTCCTCACTTTCGCCGAGGCCCCGGCGCACCCTCATATGAAGGATCGCGGCTCGCTCATCGATGTCGGCGGCGTCACGCAGCACCGTCCGGCGCCGCGGTTCTCTCGCACCGAAAACGCGGTCCCGACGCCACCGCCTGCTGCGGCAACCGATATCGCCTCGGTCTGGAGCTAGCCTGCCGCACAACTGGGTCATTCCGCAGGCTCCACTCCCGGTGCCGAACTCGAAGTTATGGATGCTTTTCAGCTGATTTCCGTCCTTGACTTCGAGTTCGCCGACAGGACTGGGCCACTCAGAAGACCAACGCGGGCTGCTCCGATTCGACGCCCGTGGCGAGGGCTCGATACGCTGCGGCAGTGGCCACCACCGCGGCCCGAAGCTCTTGCGGCTCACGGGTGTACGGGAGCCTGAGGTAGCGCTCGAAGGCACCTTCGACGCCGAATCGCGGCCCCGCCGCCAGCACCGCCCCGAAGGCAGGAGCGGTAGCGGCCAGAGCACTCGACACCGGCGCAGGCAGCTGCAGCCACAGCGACATACCTCCGGAGGATCGGCGATAGCGCCAACTCGGAACATGCTCGGCCAGAGCGTCTTCGAGCGCGTCGCGGCGCTCACGCAGCTGTGAACGGCGTAGCTCGAGGGCTGGTTCCGCGTCCTGCAGCAGAAACGAGGACGCCAATTGATCCATGATCGAGGTGCCGAGGTCGTGGGCGGCGCGCGAGCCTGCGAGCTGCGAGACCAAGGACGGGTGCGCCCTGATCCACCCGATGCGTAGACCACCCCAGAACGATTTGGATGCCGAACCGATCGTGATGATGTCCGATCCCGACACTCGCCCGAACGAGGCCACCGGGGGCGGCGGCGGAGCGTCGAGCCACAGATCCACCATCGTCTCGTCGACGATGAGCGTCATGCGGGCATCTCGGGTGATGCGGGCCAGTTCGGCCCGACCCTCGGCGTCAAGAACCTGCCCGGTCGGGTTGTGGAAATCCGGAATAAGATACGCGATCTTCGCGGCGGTTTGTCTTGCAGCACTACCGATTCCGTCGAGATCCCAGTCGCCTTCGGCGGGGCGCACCGGCACCGGCACCGGCCGAGCGCCCACCCGCCTGATGGCTTCGAGCGCATTGGGATAGGTGGGGTGATCGATCAGGACGCGGTCGCCGGGCGCGGTCAACGTACCGAGCAGCAGCCGAACCGCTTGCTGCGCACCGGACGTCACCATGATCTGATCTGCAGTGGTGGGCAGCCCACGTTCCACGAAGCGTTGCGTGATGGCCTCGCGCAGCACGGCCAACCCGATGGGTTCCATCCCGTGTGTCGACAAATACGTCGGGAGGGCTTGTAGCGCGGATTCGTAGGCGTCCGTCATGGTGCCGTCGGCCGCGGACATCGCGGCGTGAGACATGTCCACCACCGGTCCTGACGGCGCGCTCGAGTGGATCAGCAATCCGTTCGGGGTGAGCGGAGCGGGCAGCGCCACGGTACTGCGCGAGCCCTGCTTGCTGATCAGATAGCCCTCGTCACGGAGTACCGAGTACGAGGACGTGATGGTGGTACGACTCAGGTCGAGGGCCGCCGACAGGTCACGTTCACTCGGCAGACCGACTCCGAGTGGAATACGTCCGTCGTGAATGAGCAGTCGCACGCCGTCCGCCAACGCACGATAAGTCGGACGCGAGGTCTTGCGCTTGCCCGATCCTTCCGAGGACGCCTCACCCCGCCAGCTGCCGAGATCGCGGGCCAGTGACGTTGCGTTGAGGACTCTGGAGGCCATGATTGCCAGTATTCGCCCACTGGCATCGAATATTCAAGTCCATTGCCTGACCTACTGGACTGCTGGACGCACTCAGGTGGATACTGAGGCAATGCCGAGCTACACGCTCTTCGACACCGCCATCGGCCGCTGCGGACTTGCGTGGACCGAGGACGGTGTCATCGCCGTTGCGCTGCCCGAGCCGTCGAGCGAGGCCATGACGGACTACCTGGCCGGCTTCGGAGCCACGGCGGGTCCGATCGAAGCCGTGGCGGCCGACGCGATCGCTCGAGTCTCCGAACTCCTGGAGGGCAGGACGGTGGACATGAGCCCGATTCCACTGGTACTGAACGTCTCCGAATTCGATGCGGCGGTCTACACCGTCTGCAGCACGATTCCCCGTGGTGCGACACTGACGTACGGCGATATCGCGCGCAGACTCGGCCACCCCGGCGCAGCCCGAGCGGTGGGCGGGGCGCTCGGACGCAACCCGGTGCCGATCATCGTTCCGTGCCATCGCGTTCTCGGGGCGGGCACGGAAGTGGGCGGCTTCTCGGCACCGGGTGGTGCGAATACCAAACAGCGAATTCTCGGCATCGAAGGTGTCGCGGGATTCGACGAGCCGACTTTGTTCTGAACTAATTCCGAGGGGTAATTCGAACTTTCGGACCGGATAATCAGCTCGAAACAGCGGCGAAGAATTCTTTCAGGCAGACACCTCGAAGAACGACTGATCTTCTGGCACCGACTCCACACCCGATTCCTCATGCCGACCGCCGATGGTGAAGGCACCCAGATCCGGCAACCATCCTATGGCTCCGCGTTGAAATCGATTGTATCGACCGGATCCCGTCGGCGTCGGACGCTCGTTGCTGATCGGATAACCAAGTGCACCATAGGGTCCGCCGTGACCGAGATACCAGTCGAGGATGGGGCCGTGCACCTCGTGCGCACCTCCATCGGGCAACGCGAAGACCGTGGCATGTGCAAATTCGAGCATTCCCCCGCCTTCGGGGCCGAGCATGAATTCGCCGGTTTGCGCGCCGATCCATGGATGTTCGTAAGCGAAGCGATCGAATTGGTACCCGAAAACTTCCAATCCGTTGTAATTCTCAGTCATCGACCGGCCCTCCGTCGCTGTACGTGAGAGCAATTATCCACATTCACCCGGGTCGGCGCAGTCCAATTCGGACATATCTGGAAAAGGGTCACTGTTCGATTTCTCGATAGAAAGAGAACAGCCCCGAGGCGATAAGCCTCGGGGCAGTCGATTCGCGCGAACTACCTACCGCAGAATGTCTCGACGCACGATGGTCTCGTCGCGCCCCGGTCCGACGCCGATGCACGAGATGTATGCGCCCGACAGCTCTTCGAGGCGCAGCACGTAGTTCTGCGCGTTGATCGGCAGTTCTTCGAACGTGCGGGCACCGGAGATGTCCTCCCACCAACCGGGCATCTCCTCGTAGATCGGCTTCGCATGATGGAAACCGGTCTGTGTCATCGGCATCTCGTCGTGCCGAACGCCGTCCACGTCGTACGCGACGCAGATCGGCACCGTATCGAGGCTGGAGAGCACGTCGAGCTTGGTCAGGAAGTAATCGGTGATGCCGTTGACACGGGTGGCGTAGCGCGCGATGACGGCATCGAACCAACCCGTCCGCCGTGCGCGACCGGTGGTGACACCCACCTCGCCGCCCTGCTTGGCCAGGTACTCACCGTGATTGTCGAACAGCTCGGTCGGGAACGGACCCGAACCGACCCGCGTCGTGTACGCCTTGAGGATGCCGAGCACCGTGGTGATCTTGTTGGGACCGATTCCCGATCCGACCGATGCGCCGCCCGCCGTCGGGTTCGAGGACGTGACATAGGGGTAGGTGCCGTGATCTACGTCGAGCAGGGTGCCCTGCGATCCCTCGAGCAGCACGGTCTCGCCGCGCTCGAGTGCCAGGTTCAGCTGCAGCCTGGTGTCGGTGATCCGGTGCTTGAAGCCCTCTGCCTGTTCGAGCACCTCGTCGACGACCTGCTGCGAATCCAAGGCGCGCCGGTTGTAGATCTTCGAGAGCACCTGGTTCTTGAATTCCAGTGCCGCTTCGACTTTCTGGGTCAGGATCTTCTCGTCGAGCACATCGGCTGCTCGCACTCCGACCCGCGCCAGCTTGTCCTGGTAGCAGGGCCCGATGCCGCGCCCGGTGGTGCCGATCTTCTTGGCTCCGAGGAAGCGCTCGGTCACTTTGTCGATGGCCACGTGGTACGGCATGATCAGGTGCGCATCGGCGCTGAGCAGCAGGTTCGAGGTATCGACCTCGCGCTTTTCCAGGCCGTCGAGCTCGGTGAGCAACACACCCGGATCGACGACGACGCCGTTGCCGATCACGTTCTTCACGCCAGGGGTGAGGATTCCGGAAGGAATCAGATGCAGCGCGAACTTGTCGCCGTTCGGAAGAACGACGGTGTGCCCGGCGTTGTTGCCACCCTGGTAGCGGACGACCCACTGGAGGCGTTCGCCGAACAGGTCGGTGGCCTTGCCTTTGCCCTCGTCGCCCCACTGGGCGCCGATCAGGACTATCGCCGGCATGTGCTCTCCTACGTTGCTTTCGTGCGAGGACGTGCTGCGGGTCTGCTCGAACGAACCCAGCAGTCACCATTTGCCGCAGGCGCGACAGTGGCCGGGAGAACAGTCTAGCCGAGCCGGTGAGCTGGCCCGCATGCCACTACGGTCGGGCCGAAACGGGGGCACTATGGTCGTGACGAGGATTCATCGGAGATCGAGGAGCGCTGTGACACCGTTCGTTCTGCAGTGCGGAAGCCCGCCGCTGCCGATCACGCTGACCGACGTCCCTCTGCGCAGCGCACAACCGGTTCCAACCGATGACGACTGCAGCGCGATCTTCTCCGACATCGAATCGGCCTCGACCCCCCGCATCATCGTCCTGGGCGACGATGCCTCGCTGGCCGCGGTCCTGACCCGGTTGATGCGCACCGACCGCCTACACATCGAGATCGCGTTCGTGCCGGAGACCGCAACCAACGCAGCGCACATCTACAAACTCGGCACCGGATCACGCGCGGCCAAGGTGGCACTGACCGGCACGGCGTCGAGCACGCCCCTGATTCGCGACGACGCAGGCAAAGCCGTCGTCGGTCGGGCCCTTCTCGGTGGTGCCGACGGCGCCGAACTCGAGGGCGAGGCCTACGTCGACGACGCTCGGCTGTTCTCCGGCTTCGTCCCCGGCGTCGAGGTGGCACCGACCCCGGAACTGCCTGGTCTGCGTGCACGCGTGATCAGTCGACGACGCCTGCTGCCCCGCCGCTGGGTGAGCGGGCGGGCGATGCAACTCGGCTCCCCCGCCGCTCAACTGCTGCGCGACGGCATTGCCGGCGACCGAACGGTGAAGCGTTCGACGTTCTACCGCCACGATCAGGAATGGCTGCTGGTCCGATGACCGTGCCGCTGCGCCGCAGCCCCGTTCTGCCCAGCCCGGTGTTCGTGGCCGTTCTGGCCGTCGCCGCAGTGGGCGGAGCTCTTGCCTGGACGGCCGAGGACGTCACGTCCGTCACCGCGCGCCTCGGAGTGTTCGTGCTGGTCCTGGCCGGATGGATCGTCTCGGTCTGCTTGCACGAGTTCGGCCACGCGGTCACCGCATTTCGCGCCGGAGATCGCGAGGTCGAACTTCGCGGCTATCTGACGCTCAACCCGCTGAAATACACCCACCCGTTGCTCTCGATCGTGCTGCCGGTGGTTTTCATCGCAATCGGCGGTATCGGCTTGCCGGGCGGTGCGGTGTACCTACGCACGGGCCAGTTCACGCCGTCGACGCAGCGACGCATCGCTCTCGCCGGCCCGCTCGCCAATGCCGTTGTCGCCGTGGCTCTTCTGGTCACCATCAGGCTGTTCGGCACCGACGGCACCCACTCCGCATTCTGGTACGGGCTCAGTTTCCTGGCGTTCCTGCAGATCATGGCCACTGTGTTGAACCTGATTCCGGTGCCCGGTCTCGACGGATATGCCGCACTCGAACCCTCGCTCTCACCCGCCACTCGGGCGTCGCTGGCCCAGTTCAAGACCTACGGTCTGCTCGTCCTCGTAGCCCTGCTGTTCGTACCGGCAGTCAATTCCGCATTCTTCGGGGCGATATACACCCTCTTCGGGCTGTCCGGCATTCCCGAGTTCTACGCGGGCAACGGCAACTTCCTGATGCGTTTCTGGTTGTAGCTCAACGGTTGTCGAGAGCGATCTCGGACGCGAGGTCATGCAGAGATCGCCGCAGCGACGCCGGCACCTGAACGCGAACTCCCCCGCCGAGGGACAGGAGCTGCCCCAGGGCCACTTCCTCGCTCTCGAGCACGAGGTCGAGGGTAGTCCAGCCATCGCGGTCGGGCGGTGCGACGGCAGGCATCGCCGTGGTGCCGATGAACCGCGGCAGTGCACGACATGCTCGATCGGACAGTCGAACTCGACACCGATACTTCAGCAACGATCGGTCGAACTCCGCCATCGACGCGGTCCACCACTGGGCCAGATCGAACCCCTCGGGCCGAAACACGGCCGACGCCAACTCCGTTACCTCGCCGACCCGGTCCACCCGAAACGACAGTATTTTCGTTCCCAGCCGCGCCACCAGATACCAGACCGAAGCTTTCACCACCAGACCCAGCGGACCGACGACGCGTCGTTCGCCTCGGTAGGTCATCTCGATATCGTGACCGGCCAGCACTGCCCGGGCCAACACGGGAACGACGTCGTTCGATGCGGGAACGGTGAACCACCCGGGCACGTCCACGTGGAGGCGATCACGCCACAGTCGAGCACTCGACCGAAGCGGCGCGGGCAGCGCGCCGAGGAGTTTGCTCTCGGCCGCCGCCGTGGCATCGGACAACCCCAGATCGGCGGCGACCGACGGCAGGCCGAGGAACATCAGTGCCGATGTCTCGGTGCCGGTCATGCCGGTCAGCGCGGAGTTCCAACCGTCGAGCAGCCGGATGCCGCCGCCGGGGCCGGTTTCGGTCCACAGCGGCACGCCCGCCGCACCGAGTGCACCGATATCGCGGTAGATGGTCCGGACGGACACCTCGACCTGCTCGGCCAGCGATTGCGCCGTCGCCGTCCGCCCGCTCTGGAGCAGCAGCATGATGCGGAGCAACCGCGCGGAACGCATTGCTCGATATTACTGACACAAGATGTCAGTAATAGTGGCGAATACTCGAATTCATGACGACGTGGAACGAGTTCTCGACGGCAGCACCACACCTGGCATCGGCAGTCAGGGCCAGATTCACCGCCCACAAACACCACGTGCTCGCGACGCTGCGAGCGGACGGCTCACCCCGGGTGAGCGGTACCGAGGTCGAGTTCACCGACGGTGGCCAAGCGCGGCTGGGTTCGATGCTCGGCGCGGTCAAGGTCCTGGACCTGCAGCGCGACGGACGGTGTGCACTGCACAGCAATCCGGGTCATCACACGATGGAGGGCGGGGACGCGAAGATCGGCGGGCGAGCCATCGAGATCACCGACCCGGCTGTGCTGCAACCGATATTCGAAGCCGCACCCGACATGGCCCCGTACCACGTGTTCGACATCGACATCACCGAGGTGGTACTCACCTCGCTGGTGGACGATCACATGCAGATCGACCTGTGGCGGCCCGGACGCGAGGTCCGCACCGTCACCAGGTGAGCTCTTCCTTGCATGTTCGACCGTGTGCGGCCGGCTCGACCTGCACCGTCGCGTGGTCGAGTCCGTAGGTCGAGAGCAACGACCTGGCGCGGTCCAGCACCATCGACGTTGCCCCCTCGCACTCGAGATGCACTGTGGCCACATCCATTCCGGTGGTCAGCGTCCACACGTGCAGGTCGTGCACGCCCGTCACCCCGGGCAGCGCCCGCAGATCCCCGGTCAGCGCGTCGACGTCGATATCGGCCGGGCTCGCCTGGGTGAGAATGCGCAGCGCCGAACCGGCGAGCTTGATCGCACGCGGTATCACCCACAGAGAGATCAGGACGCCGACGACGATATCGGCCCAGGTCCACCCGAATGCGACCATCGAGATGCCTGCGACGAGAACTCCGACACTGCCGACCGCGTCGGCCAGCACTTCCATGTACGCGCCGCGGACCGCGAGGGAATCCTTGGCGTCGCCGCGAATGAGAAGCATGACTACGATATTGGCGGCCAGTCCAGCGGTTGCCGTGAGAACGAGTGGCACACCGGGGATTTCCGGAGCGTCGCCGATGCGGGATATGGCCTCGTACATGATGAAGGCCGCAACACCTAGCAGCAGAACGGCATTCGCGATGGCCGTGAGGACCTCGGCGCGGTGCCAGCCGAAAGTTCTTCCGGCAGCGGCACTTCCCTTGCGGGCCAGCAGCAGGGCAATCAACCCCATCGACATTCCGAGCACATCGGTGAGCATGTGCCCGGCGTCGGCGAGCAGACCCAATGATCCGATCGCAAGCGCGACGGTGGCCTCCACGACGAGGAACACCACCAGAATCGCCAAGGCGATGACCATCTTGCGAACCCGGGACTTCGGCGGCCCCGCACCGGCGTGGGAACCTCCCACGCCGTGACTGTGCCCGTGACCCGCGCCCATGACTCCCCCTCGCTCACCGAAATCTGCTTCCGGGAGTCACCATATGCGTACATACGCATATGTGCAATGGTCTGCCGTCTTCAGACCCTCTATTCCTCCGGCGGGACGTGCGGATTCTTCACCGTCGGCGGAAGCGTGGCCAAGGCGGAGATGCGTTTGAGCCCGGCGACCTGCAGCAAATCGACGATGATCGACCGCAACTGCGCCAGCACCACCGTCGCCGACAGACCGGCATCGGCGATCAGCTCCGGCTTCGCACCGGCGGCGACCGAACGCAACACCCGAGCCGCCTCAGCCGCATCCGGCTTCTGCCCCGGATCGGCGAGAACCATCTGACGCAGCACATCCACCGCATGCGCCAGTTTCTCCACCTCGTCGACCACGCGGGGATCGAGAATCTCGTCGTCTCGCACCAGCGTCAGCGATCGCCGCGCAAGGACCCGAATGTTGCGTACGGCATTGTCGATGGGATCGGCGGTCGCCGCGAGAGCCGCCAAACGCGTGCGGTGATTCCAGTACATCGGCGAAATCCGGGCAATTTCCCGACCGCCCCTGAGATCGGTCCGCAGAGCATCGATACCGGACTGTGTCGCGCGCGCCTTCCGCAAGGCCTCTTCGATCGGCTTGGGATCGTTGGCCACCAAGCCGTCGGCCACCTTCTGCAAGATGTTCGACGCCGTAGCCAGCACGTTCGCCGCGTCCTTACGAGCCCGCCAGACCGGATGCGTCGGAATCAACGCCACGATCGCGATGCCCACCAGACCACCGACCAACGCGTCGACCATGCGGTTGGGGCCGCCCATGTCGCCCGGCGGTATGAGGGTCGCCACCAGAACCGCCGACGAGCCGGCCTGCATCGAAATGATGGGGCCGCCGTCGAGGAACACGGCACCGGACATCGCCAGCACCACCACGAGCGCGATCTGCCAGGGCCCGCTACCGATCAGCGCAATCAGCAGGTCGCCGACGCCGATGCCGACGGTCACCCCGACGACGAGCTCTGCCGATCGGCGCAACCGCGCGCCGAGCGAGACGCCGAGCGAGACGACAGCGGCGATCGGCGCGAAGAACGGCCGTTCGTGACCGACGATGTCCGTCGCGACCCACCACGCCACCCCTGCGGCAAGAGCGCACTGAACGATCGGCAGCATCGACAATCTCAGCCGGGCCGAACCCGTCGTCAGTCGCGTCCGGCCACGCGCACGACTGGCGCGGGCTCGATCAGCCCAGGCCGAGCGCTTCTGCTGCCCTGGGATCACAGTCTTCGAGGAGGTCGAGGCAGCGCGCGTACTCGTCGTGCTCGCCGATGTCACGGGCAGCTTTGGCGAGGACTGCGACGCATCGGAGGAATCCGCGGTTGGGCTCATGGCTGTACGGGACGGGCCCGAATCCCTTCCATCCATTACGACGCAGCTGGTCGAGACCTCGGTGGTAACCGGTACGTGCATAGGCGTACGCGGTGATGGTCGCACCCGAGTCGAGCGCCCCCTCGGCGAGATATGCCCAGGCTATGGACGCAGTCGGATGCGCAGCGGCCACCGTCTCGGGGGCCTCGTGGTTCAACAGTGCGGATTCGGCCTCGTCGTCGCCGGGCAACAGGGTGGGTTGGGGTCCGAGCAGATCACCGAAAGAAGTCATGGCGCTCATTGTGCCCCTACGTCACCGAATCGTGTCCGAACACCCCCGGTGCCGCTCACGCCGGGCCGCACAGACGGTCGATAGGCTGCCAGCGGACGAAATCGAGACACACCGCTCGGAAGAATTCGGTGAACGAGGGAGAACGCATGCCGGACGAGAAGAACAATGCGCCCCCCGAGGTCGAGTCCACTGCTGCCCCTGAGTCCAGCGCCGAGGTCGAGTCCACCACTGCCCCTGAGTCGGACCCTGCCGAGAACGTGCCGACCGAGAAGTCCTCCGCGACCGTCGATGAGGACTCGGTCTCCGCCAATGAAGACTCGGTCTCCGCCGATGAAGACTCGGTCTCCGCCGATGAGAACTCGGTCTCGGCCGACGAGGAATCAGTGTCGAAGACCGCGAAGCCGACCCCGGCGGCGGAACCTCGAACCGACGAACCTGAGCAGTTCGAACCCAAGCAGGTCGAACCCAAGCAAGACAGGCCCCAGAAGGTGGTTCCCAAGAAGGTCGGACCCCAGCGCATCGGGCCCGCGCCTGCCCGGACCGAACAGCCGAGCCACAAGAAGTGGTGGGCGGCACTGGTCGCGGCGGTGGTCGTCATCGCTGCGGTGGCCGCCGGAGCGTACCTGCTACTCGACCGCTCCAGCGTCGACGATTCCCCGGAGGCGCAGATCCGGTCGACGGTCGAATCGTTCACCAGGGCGCTGGCGAGCGGGGACCTCGCGACGTTGCGCAGCAGCTCGTGCGGGGATCTGGCGGCCTTCTATCGCGACATCCCGGACGCCGAGTTCGCCGACGTCCACCGCGTCACGCAGGAACAGGGCAGCATCCCGACCCTCGACAGCATCGACGCCATTCAGGTCGCCGACGACGGCACCGCCATTGCTCAGGTGATCACGCACACCGAGGACAACCCCAGTGATCGGTCGCCGCGCACCTTCGACCTACGCCTCGAGGACGATCGGTGGAAGGTGTGCAGCTGACGCTGCATGTGAGCGGAAATTCGTAGTCCACTACGAATTTCCGCTCACATGCGGCGAAGCCGCTCTATCCGGCGCTCACGCTACGACCGGCGGACTTGAGGTCGTTGCACGCCTCGACCACGCGCGCGCTCATGCCTGCCTCTGCCTTCTTGAGGTAACTGCGCGGGTCGTAGGTCTTCTTGTTGCCGACCTCGCCGTCGATCTTGAGGACACCGTCGTAGTTGGAGAAGAAGTGCCCGGCGATGGGGCGGCTGAACGCGTACTGGGTATCGGTGTCGACGTTCATCTTCACCACGCCGTACTCGAGCGCCTCCTCGATTTCGCTCTTCGCCGAGCCGGATCCGCCGTGGAAGACGAAGTCGAACGGCTTCGAGCCCGAGGCCAGGCCGAGCTTCTCCGACGCGACCTTCTGACCGTCCGCCAGCACCGAGGGCTTGAGCTTGACGTTGCCCGGCTTGTAGACGCCGTGCACGTTGCCGAACGTCGCCGCAAGCAGGTACCGCGAGCCCGCGTCACCTGCGCCGAGAGCCTCGACCGTCTTGAGGAAGTCCTCGTTGGAGGTGTAGAGCTTGTCGTTGATCTCGGCCTCGACGCCGTCTTCCTCGCCGCCGACAACACCGATCTCGATCTCGAGAATGATGTTGGCCGCCGCAGCGCGCGCCAGCAGATCCTTGGCGATGTCGAGGTTCTCGTCGATCGGGATGGCCGAGCCGTCCCACATATGCGACTGGAACAACGGGTTCTTGCCTGCGTCGACGCGTTCCTGCGACACCGCGATCAGCGGGCGCACGTACGTGTCGAGCTTGTCCTTGGGGCAGTGGTCGGTGTGCAGAGCGATGGTGACGTCGTACTTCGCGGCGATCACGTGCGCGAACTCCGCGAGCGCGACTGCGCCGACGACCATGTCCTTGACGCCCAGGCCGGATCCGAACTCGGCACCGCCGGTCGAGAATTGGATGATGCCGTCACTACCTGCGTCGGCGAAGCCTTTGATGGCGGCGTTGATGGACTCGGAACCCACACAGTTGATTGCCGGAAAAGCGAACTTGTGTTCCTTCGCCCGGCCCAGCATCTCGGCGTAGACCTCGGGAGTTGCGATAGGCACGGCGTCATTCCTCCATTGAGAGTTCGATTGTGTCCTGTGCAGTATGGCAACCTCGCGCCCCGGTGTCGTGCGTACCCACTCGCGTTCACCATTCGAACCCGGCCACCGAGTCCCACGAACAGGCAATCGCGTTCACAGCAGCCGGACACCAGCTGTTCAGGAATTCACAGCCTCGGCCGGTAGTGTGGGCGCGGTGAGTCTTCAAGCTGCATCGGAATCGGTGACGACAAATCTGGCCCTGCTGCCTGGATTCCTCGACCCGGTGAACCTGCTCAACTCGTTCGGCCACTGGGTGCTCATCGGCCTCCTGCTGGTGGTGTTCATCGAGTCGGGGCTGTTGTTCCCGCTTCTCCCCGGCGATTCGCTGCTGTTCACGGCCGGTCTGATCGCCGCTTCGAAGTCCACCGAGATCGAGCCGTTCGCGTCCATCTGGACACTGGTCATTCTGATTCCGATCGCGGCAATCCTCGGTGACCAGGTCGGCTACCTGATCGGCACCAAGGGCGGTGCTGCCCTCTTCAAGAGCAACGACGCGCGATTCCTTAAGAAGAAGTACATCGACGAATCGCACATCTTCTTCGAAAAGCATGGCCCGATCACCATCGTTCTGGCCCGCTTCGTGCCGATCGTGCGTACGTTTGCGCCCGTGGTCGCCGGTGCTTCGCATATGAGGTACTCACTGTTCCTGACCTACAACGTCATCGGCGGCGTCGCCTGGGGCGCGGGCGTGACCGTCCTGGGCTACTTGCTCGGCCAGATCGATTTCATTCGCGAGCACGTCGACATCATTTTCCTGCTGATCGTGGCGGTCTCCGTGGTGCCCATCGCGATGGAGGTCGGCAAGCGCATGGTCAAGGCGCGCAAGACTCCGCTCGGCGAGGCGACGGACGCGATCGAGGCCGACGCCTCGGACTCCACGTCCTGATCCAGATCTTGCGAAAGCGATCAAGACCGTGCATTCGATTACCACTGCGCTGAGCGCCGCGGCCCTGCCGACGGTGTCGCATGACGCCGCAGGCACCTTCGGTCCGCTGCAGAGCGCGGGCCCGCTCGTCGTATGGATCGTCGTGATGACATTCGTATTCGTCGAATGCGCTGTGATCATCGGCCTGTTTCTGCCCGGAGATTCGATGCTGATCACGGCGGGCATCGTGATGGCCACTCACGCCTCGGGCACCGGACACATCTGGGCGCTGTCGGTCGGTGCGATGGTGGCCGCGATCGCGGGCAACCAGGTGGGATACATGATCGGGCACCGGACCGGGTCGACGTTGGTGGCGCGCAAGAATGGCAAGTACCTCAATACCAAGAACCTCCACCGAGTCAATGTCCTGCTGGAGAAGCACGGATTCAAGGCGGTGCTCGTTGCGCGGTGGATCCCCTGGGTGCGCACACTGTGCCCGCTGGTGGCAGGCGCGGCAAAGATGGATCACCGCAGGTACACCATCGCGAGCACGCTCGGCGCGATCATCTGGGCCCCGGTGCTGCTGTTGGTCGGGTTCTACTTCGGTTCGTTCCTCGAGAACATCCCGTGGCTGCTGCCCGCAGTTCTCATCGGCATGATCCTGGTGTTGGTGGTCGGCACCGGTCTCGGCATCTGGCAGTACCGGAAGGAAATGGCTCGACCCGAGGAGACCATCGAGGTCGACGAGGTCGTCGAGTAGCGGCTGCGGGCAGTATCGAAATCCAGCAGCTCAGGATCCAGCAGCTCAGAATCCACTAGCTCAGAATCCTGCGGCCGAGACGCGGTAGGCCGCCTCCATGAGCATCCAGCCACCCAGCTGCACCGAGAGGTCTCGCTCGGGCACCTCGGAGGGGCGCACGGTCCCCTCGGCGAAGGTGGCGATGCGCAAGCCCTGCCCCGGGAACCGGGCCTCGCGGGTCCAGTCGGCCCCGAACAGGGGGTTGTCCTCCACTTCGAGTCGGTTCTCCCACGCGGCCTCGGCCGAGTTCAGCACGATCGCCGCTGCGGTTTCGCGCGCTCGGTCGTCGGCGTCCGAGTTGCTGGGTAGTTCCACGGCGACCACGGCGAGGTAGCGGGCGAGGATGGAGTTGAACAGGCCACCGTCTCCCCCGCCGCCGCCGGTGATGACGAGAGTGCGGGTCAGGTGGTTCTCGACGGCGTCGACCAGCGCATGAACCCGCTCCGCGTGCCTGGCTTCGCCGAGCCGCACAGCGAGTTCGGTCTCGAGGCCCAGGGCGACGCCCTGACAATAGCTGTAGATCGCGCGCTCGAGCTCGCCCGGTTGTCCTGCTTCGACGAGTGCGCGCGTGGAATGCATCCCGTCGAAGATCAAACCGGTTCGGGTGTCGAGCAAAGTGCGGTTCATCCAGTCCGACATTTCCTGCGCTCGCCACAGTCGACCGGTGCGCGCGAGCATGATCGCGGCCGGACCGTTGGCCGGGGCATTGTAGAAATCGGACTTGCGACGCCAGGGAATGCCGCCGCCCTCCGCCGGAGCCCACGCGTCGAACAGCGCCATCTCTATCTGTGCGATGCCGTGGCGGTTGGCGACGAGCTGCTGTCGTTGGGCCCGTTCGAGCGCCAACCCGAGCCAGGCCATGTCGTCGTAGTAGTTGTTGGTCCACCCGGTGATGTTCCGAATGCGGTGTGCCCGGGTGATCTTGTTCAGTCGGCGACGACGTTTGGCGGTGGGATTGCGGTCTGTGGCGTCGACGGCGCAGTCGAGCAGATGTGCCTGCCACCAGTAATGCCAACGCAGGAATAGTCGCTCGCGGCGCGCCGGGGGCCAGGCGACGACGCCGAGCGTCGTTCCCGGCAAGCCCCAGAGCCGGCGCGCATGCCGCTCGAGGACGGCCCCCTCCGCAGCGTCTGCACGCTGCGACCACAACTGCTGCATTCTTCTGATCCTGCCACTACCGTTGCTGATTCGTTACATCACGCCCAGAAACCGGGGGCAGGCTCACCACGCGGCGTCGAGATCGGCGTGCTGCCGAATCCACGAGTGCATGGCGATCCCCGCGGCAACACCTGCATTGATACTGCGGGTGGACCCGAATTGCGCGATGGACACCGTCATCGAGGCCGCCGCACGTGCATCGTCGGTGACACCCGGTCCCTCCTGGCCGAACAGGAGAAGACACTCTCGCGGCAACTCGGCTGTCTCGATCGGTACCGATCCCGGGGTGTTGTCGACGGCGACGACGACGAGGCCCTGCTCCGCTGCGAACGCCATCAGCGCCGCCACCGAATCGTGGTGCTGGATGTGCTGGTACCGGTCGGTCACCATCGCGCCGCGGCGATTCCACCTGCGTCGCCCGACGATGTGCACCGTCTGTGCGGCAAAGGCATTCGCTGTGCGTACGACCGTGCCGATATTGGCATCATTGGTGAAGTTCTCGATGGCAACGTGCAAGCAGTGCCGTCGGGTGTCGATATCGGCGACGATCGCCTCACGTCGCCAGTAGCGATAGGCGTCGACGACGTTGCGGCGATCGCCCTCGGCAAGTAGTTCGGGATCGAACCGCGGATCGTCGGGCGGAGGTTCGGTGTGGGTGTCGACCCAGGGCCCGACACCGTGGGGATTGACGCCCCACTCGGTGGGACCGACGTCCTCCGGGGAACGGCGGTCGATCGGCTTCTCGCTCAATAGACTTCGTTGCTGTCGGGCGCGATTCGGAATCCGTGGCCGGTGGCATCGTCGACGCACGAGATGCCGTTCTCGGCGGACGAGCAGGTGAAGCCGTTGCCGGTGATGGTCGCGCCTACAGCCAGCGGTGGATCGATCGTCTCACCGCCCGAGGTGTACACCACTCCGCCCGAGCACATGAACGCGGCGGGGCCCTCGTTGGTCACCCGAATGCCATTGCCCCAGTTGACCATGCAGTCGTCGGGCCGGGGCGGGACCGGCGTGGTCGTGCCCTGACATCCGGCCTCGGTGCGGCTCGACAACGGCACGATGCCGCACTGGAACAGGCCGTCGGGCGAACTGAAGTAGTACGCGCCGCCTATCGGGGCGTATGTCGTCTGCGGTTCTGCGGTGGGTGGCTCGACCGGCGGCGGAGGCGGCGGAAGCGGTTCCTCGGTGGTGGTCGGCGGCGCAACCTCGGTGGTCGGCATCGTCGTGGTGACCGCGGGCTCCGTGGTCGTGGTGGTCGTCGACGCCGGCGGCGGAGATTGGGCGGCGGATTCACCGCCGCATCCGGCGAGGGCGAGAACCGTGCTCGCGCCGATCCCGATGGTCCAGGCACGCACCGAGCCCGGTTTCGCGGCCCAGCTCGACCCCGACGTTGGCAGCATGAACAAACCCCGACCCACCTCTCGACACAGCGCTCTCGAAAGACCGACGATACCGGCGGCGGGCCGGCATCGTCCGGGGAGGAGTCCTAGGTGTGGCTCAGCCGCCGGTTCACCTCGCGGGTGAGCCACGCGGGTGAGAAGCGTGAACCCAGCGAGAGGGCCTTGGACTGCAAGCCGACCGGGAAATGCACCTTGTGCAACCGACGCTTGACCGGACGGGTCGCGTCGAAGATCGCCTCGGAGACATCTTTCACGGTGAGCTTGACACCCAACGAGCTCGTGGTTCCCGTCGAGACGTCCTTGGTCATCGCCGTCTGGACGAACAGTGGCCACATGGCCTTGACCGAGATGTCGTACTTACTCCACTCGAGATCCAACGCCTCGGTGATGCCGCGCACGGCGAACTTGGTTGCGCCGTACGTCACCAACTCGGGCTGACCGTAGATGGCCGACGCCGAACACAGGTTGATCACCTGCGCCCCCGGGGTGTCCTTCAAGTACGGGAACGCGGCAAGCGTGCCGTAGACGACGCCGTTGAAGTTGATGTCGATCTGGCGGCGATGCACCGCAAGGGGCATGTCCTCGAACGGGCCTGCCACCAGAATGCCTGCGTTGTTGATCAAGATGTCGAGTCGACCGTCGCCCTCGCCGACGAACTCCTTCAACCGGGTTTCCCACTGGTCGGAGTCGGTTACATCCAAGGTACCGGTGATCACGCGACCGCTGAGCGAGGAGGCCTCTCGGCCCAGCGACGCCAAGCCGGTCTCGTCGATGTCGTATGCACCGACGAGGTAGCCACTGGCTGCGAACTTGAGAGCAGTCGCTCTACCGATTCCTGCTGCTGCGCCGGAGATGAAAACAGTTGGTCGAGTCACATCGAACACCGTACATGTAACCCTACTTACCGGTAACCCCATATCGTCGAATACCGAATCACCGCCGCCCGCGGCCCCAGGAGCACCGAAGTGAACGACGCGAGAATCGTACGAGCCGTGGTCAGCGTGACGATCGCCTACGCGATAGCCCTGGCCGTCTGGATCGGTTGGCTCCGCGATCGAACTCCCCCGGAAACGCTGCCGTATCAATTGGCGGCCCTGGTCGCTGGATTCGGTGCGGCCCTCGGGCTGGCAATGATGATCGCCGGACGCCCCACTCGCGAGCAGAAGGCCCTGATCGAACACGGCGTCGAGGGTTGGGCCACGGTCGATGCCCTTCGCCGCATCGACGACGAGACGGCCGAGTTGGATCTGGAATTCACCGTGCCCGGTTCGGGCAGTTACTTCGGCACGATCGTCCACGCCGTCCCGAAGTCGGACACGACGCGGTTCGAGCCGGGCACCGTCATCGCGGTCCGCGTCGACCCTGCTCATCGCGAACGGGTGCTACTACTGCCCCGACCTCGCGGCCTCGACGAGTAGGACCTGCGCAGCCACGTACGACGACAGAACGAGGGCCTCCGCAATTCGGCGATGCCGCTCCCGGGTCAGGAAGAGTCGCCGAAAGACGATCAGCGCATCGGAGGCGGTGAACAACGCGCCGCCGATCACGAGCCGTCGATCGCCGCCGCGCGACGGCGAAGCGGCAGACAGAGTCGATGTGGTGGCCAGCACTGCGCCGTACCCCGACAGGGTCGCCGCCACGGCGGGCTGCCGCTCGAACAGCAGTACCGTCACCGCCGCCCACCCGCCGTACCGAGCAATGGCGTCGATCGGGGTGGGGCGCGCGCCCCGGCGCAGGAGCAGGTACGCATAGCTGCACTGCATCACCGCGAAGGCGCGTGCCCCCCACTCCAGTGCGGAGTCGTCGTCAGGATCGATCAACAGCACGTCGCCGACGGTGGCCGCGGCGAGACCCGTCAACAAGACCCGATCCCGGGCCGGATCGAGCCCGGTGGCCAGGGCCGGGACGATCAACGGTTTGG
Organism: Rhodococcus sp. MALMAid1271; assembly: GCF_049195265.1. Lineage (NCBI taxonomy): Bacteria > Bacillati > Actinomycetota > Actinomycetes > Mycobacteriales > Nocardiaceae > Rhodococcus > Rhodococcus sp. MALMAid1271. The sequence continues at coordinate 30,622 of NZ_JBMIRQ010000111.1, forward strand.
CGAGGCGTTGCAGCGCCGACGAGCCGGTGCAGGCCCCGACCACCGTCACGGCACCGGCGACCAGTGCAGCTGCGCGAGCACGACGTATCCGAGTGTTCTTCAATCCGCCACCTCCATCACGACGATCGTCACATGTGACGCTGCCCCCTATTGCTTGATACTCGCAGTTCGCGTGGGCATCGTGGACTGGTAGGTCGGATCATCTCGAACACTGTGGGGAACCATCATGCGCCGAAAAGCCAGTGGGCAGAGCAGTTCCGCACACGACGACATCGCCGGCCACCTCAATCCTCTGCTGCGCGACTGCGATGTCCGCCAGACCCGCATCAAGCATTGGGTCATCGCACTGATGGTCGTCATGATTCCGGTATCGCTGTGGATCGGTGCGTCCGCCCATACCGCTCAGCAACAGCGTCTCGACAACCAGCGAAGCTCGATTCACCAGGTCACCGCGACCACGACGGCAGCGGCAGAGGCCGCGCCCGTCGGCTCGACCGAATTGGGCTCGACCGTCGTCGCATCGAGCACCTCGGTCGACTCGCGCTGGACGTATCAAGGCGTCGAGCACACCGGACTCGTCAGTGTCGACACCGGTTCTCCGGTCGGCACCACCACACCGATCTGGGTCGACAACAACGGTGACCGGACGGTACGGCCACTGACGTCCGCCGATGTCACCACCGCGTACATCTTCGACACGATCGGTAGTTGGGTGCTGGTGGCGACCGTTCTTCTCGGCTTCTACCACCTGATGCGCTTGCGCTACGACGGCATGCGGTACGCCGAGTGGGATCGCGAGATCGCCGATCTCCTCGGCAAGCACTGACCGGGCTCGACCTGTTTCGTTCGAGGCCGTTTTCCCGCCTTGTGATAGATAGTTAGAGTATGTAACAATAAATCGGTGAGCCACGACGACGACATCATCCGGGACCTGCTCTCGCAGCTGGTCACCAGTTCGTCACGCTTCGTCCGATTGGCCGCACGGTTCGGCAGTGACGAATGGCCCCGCGCCTGGATGCGCGCCCTGTCGCTGCTCGAGGAGTACCAGCCCCTGCGCATCAGCACCTTCGCCGAGCTGGACCGCTGCTCCCAACCATCGGCGACGGCACTGCTCGCCAAGCTGAACACGGCCGACCTCGTCACCAGGAGACCCGATCCCGAGGACTCGCGCGCCGTTCTCGTCGAGATGACCGAGGCAGGCCACCGATGGCTCGCCGCGAGTCGACGCCACATCGTCGACGGCCTGGTGCCGTACCTGTCCGACCGTGACCCAGAACAGATTCAGAAACTGACCGACGGTCTGAGCGAGCTGCGTAGCATCCTCGAACCCGTCGATCGCACAACGAGAGGAACCCTGTCGTGACCACGAGCACGTCCCCCGACAGCCTGCTGAAACAGCCGCGCGCGGTATGGGCCGTCGCGTTCGCCAGCGTCATCGCCTTCATGGGCATCGGCCTGGTCGACCCCATCCTCAAACCCATCGGCGAGCAGCTCGACGCCTCACCGTCTCAGGTGTCCTTGCTGTTCACCAGCTACATGCTCGTCACCGGTGTCGCAATGCTGATCACGGGAGTGGTGTCCAGCCGTTTCGGACCCAAGCGCACCCTGCTGGTCGGCTTGGCGATCATCGTCGTATTCGCTGCTCTCGCAGGCACGTCCGGATCGGTCGGCGAGATCATCGGTTTCCGCGCCGGTTGGGGACTCGGCAACGCCCTGTTCATCGCGACTGCGCTGTCGACGATCGTCGGCGCTGCATCCGGTGGGGTCGCGCGGGCGATCATTCTCTACGAGGCAGCACTGGGAATCGGCATCGCGACCGGCCCCCTCGTCGGCGGTGTTCTCGGCGGGTTCAGCTGGCGCGGGCCGTTCTTCGGCGTCGCCGCCTTGATGGCCATCGCGTTCATCCTGCTGATCGTCATGCTCCCGGACACCCCCAAGCCCGCGCGCACCACGTCGATCCTCGATCCGTTTCGCGCGCTCAGGCACCGCGGACTATTGACCGTGGGCATCACCGCTCTGCTCTACAACTACGGCTTCTTCACCCTGCTCGCGTACACACCGTTCCCGCTGGACATGGGCACGTACTCGATCGGTTTCATCTTCTTCGGCTGGGGCCTGTGCCTTGCGGTGGCCTCGGTGTTCATCGCACCGAAGCTGCAGCGTGCCTACGGAACGCTGAACATGATGATGCTCTCGCTGCTGCTGTTCGCCGTCGATCTGGGCGTGATGGCGCTGTTCACGGAGAACAAGACCGTCCTGATCGTGGGAACCGTCGTCGCCGGGTTGTTCCTCGGCGTCAACAACACCTTGATCACCGAGACCGTGATGATCTCGGCACCGGTGGAGCGTTCTACGGCATCGGCGGCGTACAGCTTCGTTCGTTTCGTCGGTGGCGCTGCCGCGCCGTACCTGGCCGGAAAGCTGGGCGAGTCGAACATGCATGTGCCGTTCTGGGTGGGTGCCGTGTGCACACTGCTCGCGATCATCGTGCTGTCCACCGGCCGCACTGTTCTGGCGCACGTCGACGATCACGATCCTGCGCCACACAGCATCGACGAGGCGCGCGCGGTGACCGTGGGGGACTGATCCGCCCGATCGAACAGGCATCGACGACGGCCGAGATCACCGATCTCGGGCGTCGCGCCGCATCGGCAACCCCTTTCGTCACATTGACCCCATACGTAACACTTTTATAACCAAACGACTGGTAAAGGGCTTTTCGGTTTGTTGGACCGTCCGGTTGGTTTACGGTTCCGGGATCACGCTTGTTCGTGTGACTCACCAACAACACTCGTTCCGCGCGGGAGGACGAGTGCGCGCAGCACGATGCTGCCACCGACCGAAGGGCCACCATCTCCATGTCGCACAAGTCGATCGCCAGGTCCAAGAAGGCGCGCCTCGCCGCTGCCGGGGCCGCCATGGCACTGTCCCTCTCCATCGCCGCACCGGCAATCGCCAGTGCCCAGCAGCCCACGACGCCCGGAAGCTCCGCCGTCGAGCAGCCTCCCACCGAGGGCGATACCGAGTCCGGAACTCCCACCGGCGAAAACGGTGCAGCCGTCGAAGGATCGGCCACCGCCGACGGGCAGGTCGAAGCACCAGCCCCTGCGGTCTCCCCAGAAGATGCAGCAGCGGCAGCCGCCGCTGCGGTTCCGGCTCCCGAGACCCCGTCCGCCATCCGCCCGTTGCCGCAGGTGACCGGTGGCGTCGTCTTCAACGAGGACGGAACAGCGACGGTCAATCTCGACGTCATCCCACAGCTCTCGGATGCCGAGAAGAAGGCGATCACCGACGCCGAAGCACAGAGCAAGGATGCAGCCGCTGCATCCGCAGCCGCTCAGGTGCGACTCGAGACCGCCAAGGCGGCCGAGGCCACCGCGAGCAACGACGCCACCAAGGCCGAGGTCGCCGCAGCCGAGGCAGACGTCAAGGCCAAGACCGCTGCCGCAGAGGCCAAGGCCGCCGGAGTTGCCAGCGCGGCTGCCAGTGCCGCGGTCACCGCGGCCAAGAGTGATGTGCAGGACTTGCAGAACAAGGCCGAAGAGACCAAGTCCGCGGCAGACCAGGCCGCAGCCGACGCTGCCGCCGCCGAGCAGATCGCCGTCGAACTCGAAGCCGAGGCCGTCTCCGGCGACCCCGAAGCCACCGCAGCGGCCGCCGCCGCTCGCGCCGACGCAGACGCCAAGGCCGAACTCGCCGCCAGCGCGCAGGCAGAAGCGGAGGCGTCGAACAAGGCGGTCGAAGACGCGGCGCAGGCATTGCAGGACTCCTTCAAGACCTTCAACGTCGCCAAGATCGCAGCTGCCACCAGGGCCGCAGCTGCCACCGCGGCCAAGTCGCTCGCTCTGCACGTCGAAGCACAGACTGCAGCCGCAGTGGCCGCTATGGCCGAGCAGAACGCCAAGAACCTTCAAGCAGCAGCTGAGGCCGCGGCGGGCGAGCAGACCGAATCCCAGAAGGCGGCAGCCGAGGCAAGGACAGCCGCCGACTCGGCCAAGGCCGATGCCGATGCCAAGGCCGAGGCAGCTGCCGCAGCCCAGGCCGCACTCGACGCGGCACCGTCCGACGCCGACATCGCCGACCTGCAGACGACAGCCGATCAGGCTGCGCAGGCACTGGCGGACGCGAACGCCGCAGCCGAGGCCGCAGACGAAGACCTGCAAGCCAAGACCGAGGCCGCCGCCGCAGCCGAGGAGAAGGCCGCCGCGGCCGCCGCAGCGCTGAAGACCGCCCAGGACGACGCGGCAACAGCCAAGGCGACCGCAGACGAGAAAGCCGAGGCCGAGGCCGAACTGAAGGCTGCAGCAGCCGAACTGGCCGCGAGCGGACCGAAGTTCGAGTGGACGATCAATCTCGGCGACACCGTCCGTGACGATGTTCCGGTTACCGAGGTCGACGAGAACACCGTGGTCGTCGACGAGACAGGGGTCTCCCTGATCGGCGTCAAGAACGAGGACGGGTCGTTCACCGTCGCGGACTACTTCACCACCGACGACAACGGCGTCGTCAGTGTTGCCGGCAATCTGCCGCCGGTCGATCTGGCCCTCGGCGACTCCTCCGACGAGGCCTCGGGCGGCTCCGACAGCTCCTCCAACACCCCGGCCATTCTCGCGGGCGTCGGCGTGGTCGTCGTGGCCGCTGCGGGTGGAGCGTTCTACCTGCGTCGCCGCAACTCCACCGATGCCACCTCGTAACACCTGCTGGTTGTCGGCGGCGATCCTGACCTTCGTTCTACTCGTATCAGGTTGCGCGAGTGACGAAGTCGGGATCGCCGCACCTGATCGATCGCCGGTGCAGTCACAGATTTCGGTGGCTGCCCCGGCGAACGATATCGCTCCCGCTGCGCCGGAACACATCGAGCTTCGATCCTCGGACGGCACGACCTATCTGAGCAGCCCTATCCATCCCGATCCGCTCTACCGCGGCGGCGAGAGCGGTCAGGTACTGAATCCGGTGGACGAATTGCCGGCCTGGTGGGCCGAGAGCGGTATGCCGGGAACCAGCACCGAACAAACGGTAGTTGTTGCCGGACACAACTACTCGAAGCGTGACGCTCCGTTCAAGGCCTTGCGGGTGGTGACGCCCGGGGACACCGTCGTATTACGCACGGCCAACGGCGTTCTCGAGTACACGGTCGAATCCGTCGGGCCCCTGTCCAAGGGATCATTGTTGGCCGACAACGAACTCAGACGCTCGGTGCCGGGACGACTGATCCTGGCCAACTGCGATGTACAGGGCGGCGAACCCACCGACGACAACTACGTCGTCGTCGCGCAACTGGTTCGTTAGCGAGCGGTTCGTCAGCGAGCGGTTGTTCAGCGAGCGGTTGTTCAGCGAGCGGTTCGTCGGGCCCCGGTCACAGGCCGAGGTCCGACAAACCGAGCAAGGAACGATATTCGAGACCCTCGGCAGCGATGACCTCGTCCGCCCCGGTCGCCCGGTCCACCACAGTGGCCACCCCGACGACGGTCGCACCAGCGTCCCGCAGCGCCTGGACCGCGGTGAGGGGCGAATTGCCGGTGGTCGTCGTATCCTCCACCACCAGAACACGTTTGCCGACGATGTCCGGCCCCTCGATCTGACGCTGCATGCCGTGCGCCTTGGCTGCCTTGCGCACCACGAACGCGTCGATCGGACGCCCCTGGGCATGCATGATCGACATCGCAACCGGGTCGGCACCCATGGTCAACCCGCCGACGGACGCAAAGTCCCAATCGGCGACCAGCTCACGCATCAACGAACCGATCAACGCACCCGCCCGATGATGCAGCGTCGCGCGCCGAAGATCGACGTAGTAGTCGGCTTCCTTGCCCGAGGACAACGTGACCTTTCCGTGCACGACGGCCAGCTCCTTCACCAAATCGGCAAGTTCTTGCCGAGCCGAATTCGCGGCACTGTCGGCCATGATCGGGTTCCTCTCGTCGCACACGGATTTTCGATGAGTCGGTACGAACTTACCCACCGGACACGCCGGCCGTTGCTGCCGGCTCCACTGTCCCCGTCGAACCCGGTACGACCGGGCCTCTACGCGACCGCCTGGACCGACCGCTGCTCGTCGGACTGCTCCCTGGTCTCCACGAACGGTTCGGGCGCAGACACCGAGCGAGACTTGGCAACGATCGAGGACGGAAAGGTGCCGACGGCCCGCGACAGCCGATACGCAGTGTCGTTGTACACCCGCACTGCGCCTGCGATTCGCCGCTCGGTGACGATCAGCTCGCCCGCTGGCCCCTGAAAGGCCCAGTTCCCCAATACGTTACGGCCCGCGTCTGCTTCCGCGAGAACCGAGTGAAATGCGGCGGACAATGCGTTCTCGGCGGCGGCCTGCGTCTGCAGACCGAGTCCACGCTCACGCACGGCCTTGGACCACGAGCGGGCACCGCTCAGTTGCAGCAGCAAGTCGGCGGACAGCCCGGATTCCTCAGCGGCATCGAGAAACGGAACCAGCTGCGCGTGACGCCGTTCGATCTCGACGTCCACCAGATGCAGACTCTGCACAGTCTGCTCGCGGTACCGACCGAGGCGACGCACCGAGCCGGCGACGTACACGACCACGGCGATCACCAACACCAGGATTGCTACAAGCACAGAAACCGTCACGAGGTACGAATTTAGTCGTCTCGACGCTGCCGGGGCCGTCAACACGCCCGAACGACATCAGGGCTGCTTGCGTCGACGCTCCGCATCGAACGGAATGGGACGCGAGGCGGGCGGACGCGGCACCGACCGCGGCGGGCTCGCGGACCGCTCGCTCTGTGGGCCGGCCGAATCCGGCCGGGGAGGACGAGGCCTGCGATCGGGATCCCAAGTAACGGGCTCCTGGGGCCGCACCGCCTGAGGGCGGACCGCTTGAGGGCGCACTGCTTGAGGGCGCTCCGCTTGGGGGCGCGCATCCGACACGCGCGGCGGTCGAACCCGCGGATCGGGTGTTCTGGGCTCGGCGACCCGCGGCTCCGGGTCTCGAGGACCCTGGACACCGGACTCCGGCGCCCTCGGGCCACTGTTCTGCGGCTGCTCGGCCTGCCGATCGCGGGGCTCCTTGACCAGCGGCCTGCCCGGGTCCGAACGATCACGGCCCGGCTCGCCGCCCGCACGAGCACCGTACACCGCGCTGCCACGCACCGGAGGCAACACGTGCAACATGCCCGACAGTCGCGCCACAGCGTCGATCGCCGCATCCCAGTCGCGTCCCGAACTGCCGAGCGGCAGCGATCCGAGCGTCCAGTCCTGCTCGCTCCACAGCAGCTGCAAATTTGCCGGAATGGACTCGGTGAACGCAGCCATTCGTTGGTCGCAGACACGACGAGCGATATCGACATCGGTAGCGAAGACCACCCGGGGACCGATGGACCCGAGCAGTTCCATGTCTTCCTCGCGCGGCGGTGGCGTCGACCTCGGGCGCAGATCTATATCGACATCCGAACCAACCGAGCGCTGCACGGCCACGATGGTGCCCGTCTCCTCGACGTCGAAGAGTACGAACTCCTCACCGCGCCGAACTCCCGTCACCACGCCGAGAGCCACGTCGAATTCAGGCTTGGCCAGGGCCGCACGAGAGAACCTGGTGACCAGTTCTCGATCATGCGCTCGATACTCGTATCCCTGCGCCTTGGCCCACATCTGCCGCAACCGCCCGGACTGATCTCGCTTGGACCTGTCGATGTAGAGCAGCGCCACTGCACCTATCAGTGCAATCGCCGCAAGGCCGAACCACATTGCCGTCATCGGGAACCACCTTAATCGACATCCACACCATCTCCGCCCACCACCGCCAGGTCCTGTGAACGATCCCTACGAGTACCTCGGTTGCCTACCCGCCGAAGTTCGGGGCTTCGATGATGACGTTCGCGCGGATCGTTCCGTCCTCGACCGACTCGCCCTGCACCACGACCCCCGCGCCGACCGTCAACGACGCCACATCACCACCACTGAGCGAAATGATCTGGGTCTGCGCAGTGGTCTGCACCGTCACCGGAGCACCGTCGAGTCCGTTGATGGTCAACGTCGAACCGTCGTTCGCGGTGATGGTGCCCACGGCCGAACCGAGTTGACCGAGAATCTCGGGAATTCCCCCTGGGATCAGCCCTGGTGTGGTGGTCGTACCCGTTTCGGTTGGCTGTGGGGTGGTCGTCGGAGCACTGGACGTGCTCGGCCGGATCGACGTGGACGGAGCGGCGGCGACGCTGCTGGAATCGTCCGAGCCGCCACTGAGGAAAGCAATTCCGAACGTGACGACGATGACCAGCACGACGAGGCCGATCAGTGCCAGCACCCACGGGCGAGGCCCCTTGCTGCCTGTGCCTTCTTGCTCCGCTGTGCCCTGCTGCTCCGCTGTGCCCTGCTGCTCCGCTCCGGGCGCAGCTCCGTACGGCGGGGGCTGGCCGTACTGCTGGGGCTGGCCGAACTGCTGAGTGTGGCCGTACTGCTGGGGCTGGCCGTATTGCTGTGTCTGTCCGAACTGCTGAGTCTGGCCGTAGGCCTGGTTGGCCGCAGCGTGCTGGTCGGGATCGTACGGCGGGAGGGCTTGCGTCGGGTTGTAGCCCGGCGGATAGGCGGGCGGGTCCGGATTCTGGCCGGTCGGGTCCTGGTACGCGGGGTCCTGGTAAGCAGGGTTCTGGTACCCGGGGTTCTGGTACGCGGGGTTCTGGTAACCCGGACTTCCATAGGCCTGAGTCGGATACACCTCGGTGGGATGAGCGTCATCGGGATACTGCTGGGCATCGGGGTACTGCTGGGCACCGGGGTGCGGCCCGCTCTCGTCCTGAGGCTGTGCCGACTCCGGCTGATGCGCCGCGTCCTGATCGCGCTCGCGAGCGGACCGCGGTTCGTCCGGATTCGTCATTCCTCGAGGGTACCTACCCGGTAGCCCGCAGGTGGCGGCATGAAACGGCCCACACGAGCCGAGCTCGTGTGGGCCGTGTCGTCCCTGGTGACTAACCCAGGATCAGCTGTTCGCCGTCCGGGCTGACGTTGACCGAGACCACGTCGCCGTCGTGAACATCGCCGGCGAGCAGCAGCTTCGCCAGTTGGTCCCCGATCGCCTGCTGGATCAGCCGACGCAGTGGCCGAGCACCGTACAGCGGATCGTAACCACGCACCGCCAGCCACATCTTCGCCGGCGACGACACCTCCAACGTCAGGCGACGAGCCGCCAGCCGCGTGGCGAGGAAGCCGAGCTGGATGTCGACGATCGACTCGAGCTGGTCCTCGGACAGGGCGTCGAACACCACGACGTCGTCGAGACGGTTGACGAACTCGGGCTTGAACGAGCGCCGCACCGCATCCATCACCTGCTCCTTGGTGCCGCCTGCACCGAGGTTGGAGGTGAGGATCAGGATCGTGTTGCGGAAGTCGACCGTCCGCCCCTGACCGTCGGTGAGCCTGCCCTCGTCGAGCACGGCGAGCAGGATGTCGAACACATCGGCATGCGCCTTTTCGACCTCGTCGAACAGCACCACCGTGTACGGACGCCTGCGCACCGCCTCGGTCAACTGCCCGCCGGCCTCGTAGCCGACGTAGCCCGGAGGCGCACCGACGAGGCGAGCAACGGCATGCTTCTCGCTGTACTCGCTCATGTCGATCCGCACCATCGCGCGTTCGTCGTCGAAGAGGAACTCCGCCAACGCCTTCGCGAGCTCGGTCTTACCGACACCGGTGGGACCGAGGAACAGGAACGACCCCGTCGGGCGGTTGGGATCGGCCACCCCGGCGCGGGAGCGTCGGACGGCGTCGGACACCGCCTGTACCGCGTCCTTCTGTCCGACGACTCGCTTGCCGAGTTCGTCTTCCATCCGAAGCAGCTTGGCCGTCTCGCCTTCGAGCATCCGGCCCGCCGGAATTCCCGTCCAAGCCGCCACGACATCGGCGACGTCGTCGGGACCGACCTCTTCCTTGAGCATCACCTCGCCCTGCGCGGACGAGGCCTCGGTCTTGGCAGCGAGCTCCTTCTCGAGCGTCGGGATGCGTCCGTACCGCAGCTCGGCGGCCTTGCCGAGATCGCCGTCGCGCTCCGCCCGGTCGGATTCACCGCGTAGATTCTCGAGTTCCTCCTTCAGTGCCCGCACCGAGTCGATGGCACCCTTCTCGTTCTGCCAGCGCGTGCTCAGACCGGCGAGCTTCTCTTGCAGATCGGCCAACTCCTGACGGAGCTTGTCCAGCCGCGCCTTCGACGCGTCGTCGGTCTCCTTCGCCAGCGCCATCTCCTCGATCTCGAGGCGACGCACGGCCCGTTCCACTTCGTCGATCTCGACCGGTCGTGAGTCGATCTCCATGCGCAGTCGCGATGCCGCCTCGTCGACCAGGTCGATGGCCTTGTCCGGCAGGAAGCGTGCGGTGATGTACCGGTCACTGAGCGTGGCCGCGGCGACCAGTGCGGAGTCGGTGATCCGCACGCCGTGGTGCACCTCGTAGCGTTCCTTGAGTCCGCGCAGGATGCCGACGGTGTCCTCGACCGAGGGCTCGCCGACGTAGACCTGCTGGAAGCGACGTTCGAGGGCAGCGTCCTTCTCGATGTACTTGCGGTACTCCTCGAGCGTCGTCGCACCGACCAGCCGCAGTTCGCCGCGCGCAAGCATGGGCTTGATCATGTTTCCCGCGTCCATCGCCGATTCACCGGTCGCTCCGGCACCGACGATGGTGTGCAGCTCGTCGATGAACGTGATCACCTGGCCTGCGGAGTTCTTGATGTCGTCGAGCACCGCCTTGAGCCGTTCTTCGAATTCACCGCGGAACTTCGCTCCGGCAACCATCGAACCGAGGTCGAGGGAGACCACGGTCTTACCCCGCAGGCTTTCCGGAACGTCACCGGCGACGACCCGCTGGGCGAGCCCTTCGACGATGGCGGTCTTGCCGACGCCGGGTTCGCCGATGAGCACCGGGTTGTTCTTGGTGCGGCGCGAGAGTACCTGCACGACGCGCCTGATCTCGGTGTCGCGGCCGATGACCGGATCGAGCTTTCCCGATCGGGCAAGCGCGGTCAGATCGGTGCTGTACTTCTCCAGGGCCTGATAGGTGCTCTCCGGGTCGGCGCTGGTGACCCGAGCACTTCCCCGCACCGCTTGAAAGGCGTCACGCAGCTCGTTCGGTCCAGCTCCGTGGCCGGTCAAGAGCTTGGCGATGTCGTCGTTTCCCGAAGCCAAGCCGACCATCAGATGCTCGGTGGAGACGTACTCGTCGTCGAGTTCGGTGGCCAGGTGCTGTGCTGCAGTGATCGCGGCGAGGGTTTCACGGCCGAGTTGCGGGGTCGTGGTGGAACCGGATGCCGAGGGCAGTCGATCCACCAGGTTCTGCGCTTCTCGACGCACCGTTGCAGGGTCGACGCCGACGGCCTTCAGCAGCGGTGTGGCGATGCCGTCGGTCTGATCGAGCAACGCCACCAACAAATGTGCCGGACGGATGTCCGGGTTGCCGGCCGCGGACGCGGCCTGCAGGGCAGCGGACAACGCTGCCTGCGACTTCGTGGTGGGAGTGAAACTGTCCACCGGTCACCTTCTTTCCAGAGTGGGATTCGAGCCTGTCGCTGGGTACAACCATAGCAAAGTTGAGTCTGTTCCGCTCAACCCTGACTTTCTTGTCGTGCGCACGAGGGCGAAGCCCGTGCGAGATGGTCTCGATCGGTCTACTTTGGTGTCCGTCGACAAGGTCAAGCAGTGGGGGTGGAGGTTGCTCGACGCACGAACGATCTCCTTGGTGCGTACCGGGTTCAAATCGGTGATCGCGGCCGAGGACGGTCCAGCCCGTTTGTCGCGGTCGTTCTACGCCCACCTGTTCGCCGAATACCCCGACTTCCGCGCGCTGTTTCCCGCGTCGATGGACGCCCTGCGCGAACATTTCGTGTTGGCCCTCGGGTACGTCTTCGAACACCTCGACGACACCGACCGGGTGGAGCCGTTCCTCGCTCAGCTCGGCCGGGATCATCGCAAGCACGGAATATCGGGCGCCCATTTTCGTGCAGGCAGCTCGGCTCTGATCAACGCGTTCCGGACGTTCGTGGGCAACGAGGTGTGGACCGACGAGGTCGAGAGGGCCTGGCACGACACCCTCACCGTGGTGAGCAATGCCATGGCCGTCGCCGCGGACGACGACGAACTGCCGCCTTACTGGAGTGCGACCGTCGTCGAACATCAGCGCCTGCTCGACGATCTCGCAGTGGTACGGCTGAAGACCGACGGCGAGATTCCCTACTTCCCCGGCCAGTACGTCAGCGTGCAGATTCCACAGCGACCCAAGCTGTGGCGCTACCTGTCCCCGGCCATTCCGAGCAACCCGTACGGCGAGATCGAGTTCCATGTTCGACGCGTATCCGGTGGCTGGGTGTCTCCGGCGATGGTCACCGAGACCGCCGTCGGCGACCGCTGGTCCATCAGTCCGCCGTTGGGCGGGATGTACGTCGATCGCGCAATCCGCGAGGACGTGTTGATGATCGCGGGCGGTACCGGCCTGGCACCGTTGCGCGCGCAGGTGATGGAGATGGCGCAGCGCAGCAACAATCCGCGAGTGCACCTCTTCGTCAGTGGTACGTATCCGTGCGATCTCTACGATCTGGACACACTGTGGCAGTTGTCGCTGTCGAATCCGTGGCTCACGGTCGTTCCGGTGACCGAGGAGTCCGAGGATCCGTGGTGGTATTCCGGTCCCCCGCGCGAATTGCCGTGGGGAATGCACCATCGATTGCACGGCGCGGTGGGCAAGGTGGTGACCCAGTTCGGATCGTGGGCGGATCGCCAGATTCAGGTCTGCGGGTCACCGTCGATGGTTCGTACGACGCTCTACGCCCTCCGCAAGGTCGGTACCCCGATAGAGCACATTCAGCACGATCCGTTCTGAAATCGCGATGCGCGGTAGTCGCTCAGCTCGACAACGACCGCGGCGACACCTCCTCGACCACACCGCCCGCCACCAGCCGTGGGGTCCAGGCTTCGGTGACGAGTCGACCGTCTCCGGTGATGATCGCGTCGGGATCAGGATCGATCAGGATGGGATATCCGGTGTCGGCCTCGGCCTGGACGTTCTGCACCAGCAGGCCGTTCTCGATGGTGTAGTACACGTGGACCGGATGCAGATCGGCATCGAAGGCCCATGGGCGGCCGATGAATATCACGGCCTCGCCGAGTTCATCGAGTACCGACACCGAACCGTCGGACTCGAGCCGCAGTTTCCACGACGGCGGCATCGAGGTCACGAACTCGAATTTTCGCGGCGCACTCGCGTCGAGCAGATGGATCATCAGCAGCGCTCCGTCTCGCGGATCCCGCTGCGGCACAATCACTTCGAATGAGCCACATTCGTAGAACCTGGACCCGAACGGACCTGGAATTCCGGAGTCGAGATCGCCCGCGATGACGAGTTCGAGCCGAATGGTGCCGGAGCCGTTCTCGGCTCCGAGAACGATCCCCTCGGACGGATGCGGTGTGGGCGACTCGTCCCGCGGGGCGTAGGACAGCACCGCACGTAGCAGCGGCTCGACCACCTCCGCGTCCCCATCTCGTGAATCGAACGTCCTTCGTCGACGATCGGTCATGTCCACCCCCTTCGCCTGGCGATCCAGTCTGCCACCGAGGCCGGGCTCACGCCGACGGTTCCACGGAAAACCATCCGTTCGAACCGAACCTGCGGGGCGTGGACGCGCCGGTGCAAGAAACCGAACAGTACTGTTCTCGCTCGAGTTTGCGCAGGTCAGCCCTAGTTTTGCCGAAACTCGGCAGCGGCTACTATGAGCCGGTTCGATCCGCGGCGGATCGATCTGCCCGGGTGGGCAGCGGTCAGATCAGAAAGGCACACACGTACCCGATGTCCCCTGACTTCGCCGCGCGTCTGAACCACCTCTTCGCCACAATCCACCCGCCCGGACGCAAACCGCACACCAACGCCGAAGTCGCCGATGACCTCGCCCTGCGCGGCCACCAGATCTCCAAGCCGTACATCTCGCAACTACGTTCGGGGCAACGGGCCAACCCATCGGCCGACACGGTGACGGCCCTGGCCGCATACTTCAAGGTCAAACCCGACTACTTCTTCGACGACATCTACGCATCCAAGATCGATCACGACCTCGAATTGCTCACCCAATTACAGGGATACGGCCTCCGCCGCCTGTCCGCCCGGGCATTCGATCTGTCCGAGGAGTCTCAGAACCTCCTCAGCTCGATGGCCGAGAAGCTGCGCGTGAGCGAAGGCCTCCCCGAGGTGCCTCCGGACAGCACTCGATAGGTCCGCCTCTAGGACCCGGCCTTGGCCGCGATCCTGGCCTGCACTTCCGGACGCCTCAGCGGCGGCACCGTGGGAGGGGGCTGACGCCGCTCCGGCAGAGCGTGGAGCAGGCGATGCGTCGTCGCGGTCACCTCGGCGACGGCCAGCTCGAAGGCTTCACGGGTGGCGTCGGAGGTCTTCTGCACGCCACTGATCTTGCGGACGTACTGCCGCGCGGCCGCTTCGATCTCCTCGTCCGTGGCATGCGGTTCCAACCCTCGCAGGGTGGTGATGTTTCGGCACATACGTCGACGATAGCTCCGCAGCTCACACCTCGAGAAGACCCGAAATCGCTTTCAGGCACAGCTCGCGAACCTGTTCCCGCTCGAGCGTTCGACGTTCGACCCAGTCGTGACAGACCTCGCGCACGAAAGCCACCCACCCACGTAGCGCGGCCCGAACCACCTCGTCGTCGTGGAACTCGACGGGCAATGCGGAGAGAATGCGCTGTTGCTGAATATCGAACTCGCGCGTCAGGATGTCGTTGATGCGGGCATCGCCGAGCAGCGCGCCTCGATTGACGGCCCGGATGCCGTGCGCGTGTTCGTCGGTGTAGGCGATGTAGGCGTCGAGCCCGGCGGCGATCTGCTCCAGGACCGGCAGCGACACGTCCGGGGCCGTGATGGCCAGGTTGCGCTCGGATTCCGTTCGTACTATCTCGACGAAGAACTCTCGCTTGGACGGGAAATAGTGGTACATCAACCCTCGCGACACTCCCGCGAGGTCGGCTACCTCCTCGATCCACACGTCCTCGTAGGGCCGCTCGGCAAACAGGGCCGATCCGATCTCGATCAATTGCGCACGCCGCTGCTCGGGCGTCATGCGTGTGCGGCGATTCGTCATGGGCTTCGAATGCTAGTTGACACGGATTCAACAGTGGGTACGGTCTCTATTAGACGCCGATTCAACAAGAGTCGGCCTCGACTCGATGGGGTGCCGATGTCGACACGATTCGCAGCACAGGGCTACTCACTCCCGCATCCACCGCACCGACTTCCCGTGCTCGGTGACATCGTCGGCGTCGACCCGCGCACTCCGATTCAGGATTCGACCGCGTTGGCGGCTCGGCTCGGACCGATGTTCGAGCGACAGATCCTCGGCCGGCGCTTCGTCTTCGCCTCCGGTGCCGACGTGGTGGGCGAACTGTGCGACGAGAAGCGCTTCGAGAAGTTCTTACCCCCGGGAGTGGAGAGTCTGCGCGACATCGGAGCCGACGGGCTGTTCACCGCGTACAACCACGAACCGAACTGGCGACGAGCCCATGATCTGCTCCGCCCGGCGTTCACGGCCGGTGCCATGCGCGGATACCACCGGATCATGGTCGAGGTCGCGGACGATCTGATCGAGCACTGGGAACGCCTCTCGCGCAACGGTTCGCCGACCGACGTGTCCTCGGACATGACGAAGCTGACCCTCGAGACCATCGGCCGAACAGGGTTCAGCTACAGCTTCGATTCGTTCGCGTCCGTCGAGACACACCCGTTCGTGTCCGCCATGGTCGGGGCCCTGACCTACAACCAGCGGCGATCACTGCTGTCGGTGCCCGCGTTCGCCAGGCCACTGTTCGCCCGGTCGGATCGTCGATACAGCCGCAACAAGCAGTACTTGGCCGAGGTTCTCGCCGATGTCGTTCGCACCCGTCGGCAATCCACCGGAGACTTCACCGACCTGCTGCAGATCATGATGGACGCAGCGCGAGATGTCGACAATCCGAATGCGCTCAGCGAAGCGAACATCGGTTACCAGATCCTGACATTCCTGATCGCTGGCCACGAAACGACCTCGGGGGCGCTGTCGTTCGCGTTGTACTACTTGGCGACGCATCCCGAGGTGTTCGAGCGCGCACGCGCCGAGGTCGACGAGGTCTGGGGCACGGGCTCGCCGGAGTTCGGCCAGGTACCCAAACTCCGGTACGTTCGCCGAGTCCTCGACGAGTCTCTGCGGCTGTGGCCTACGGTTCCCGCGTTCGGCCGAGCCGCACGAGCACAGACCGTCATCGGCGACGGTTACCGCATGGACGCCGGGGACTGGGCCGTCGTGCTGGTGACGGCCCTTCATCGCGATCCGGTGTGGGGTGATCACCCGGGCGAGTTCGACCCGGACAACTTTCTACCCGAGCGCATCAAAGCTCGCCCGGCCCATGTCTACAAACCCTTCGGAACTGGCGAACGAGCTTGCATCGGAAGGCAATTCGCCATCCACGAGGCGGTCCTGGTCCTCGGAACAATTCTGCAGCGCTTCGATCTGCGGGCCGATCCCTCGTACCGACTACGGATTCAGGAAAGACTGACCATGATGCCAAGCGAATTTCGCGTGAGACCCTCGATCCGCCGCTGATCAGTCCGGCAGCAACGGAACGGAGATTCCCGGATCGCGCCCGAGCAGCACCCCGCGGGTCAGCGAGGTGGACCCGAACTTCTTGTGCACCCCGTCGAGGGCACGATCGAGCGCTGACGCCTCCGGCGGGGTCCGCACCGCCTTGCTGTCGAACTGCAACTCCAATTGCTCGGACCCGCCCTTGTCGATGCTCGACACCGTCACACCGACCAGAGTGATGCCCTTGTCCGCGATCAGCGGTGCTGCTTGGCGGAGCAACGCCAGTGCCGCCTCGAGGATGACCTGGGTGTCAGCGGTCGCACGATCGAGAGTATGCGACCGGGTGGCCCGGGTGAAATCGGCAAAACGCAAGCGCAACATCACGGTTCGACCGGTTCGCTGCGCCCCACGCATCCGGTGCGTGACGCGGTCGACGAGCCCGATCAACGAGGCCTCCACCTCGGCCGCGTCGTGCCTGCCGCGTCCGAGCGCTCGCTGTGCGCCGATGGAACTACGCGACTTCCCCGGCGTGACGCGTCGCGGATCCTGGCCCATGGCCAGCGCGTACAGGTGTGCGCCCGCACCCTTGCCGAGCACCGCAGCCAACGACCGCTCGCCGTAGGCTGCGATATCGCCAACGGTCCTGATATCGAGGACATGCAGCTTCTGAGCGGTCACTTTACCCACGCCCCAGAGCCTTTCGATGTTCAACGGGTGCAGAAACTCCAGTTCGCCACCGGGCGGAACGAGCAGCAGGCCGTCGGGCTTGGCGAAGGCGCTGGCCACCTTGGCCAAGAACTTGGTGGTCGCGATGCCGACGGTGATCGGTAACCCCACCTGCTCGGCGACGTCGCGTCGCAGTTGTTCCCCGATCTCGAGGGCGCTGCCCGCGATATTCCGGAGGCCGCCGACGTCGAGGAACGCCTCGTCGATCGAAATGCCCTCCACCAACGGGGTCGTGTCGTGGAAGACGTCGAACACATCCTTGCTCGCCTGCGAATACGCCTCCATACGCGGCGGGACCACGATGGCCTGCGGGCACACCGCCCGCGCCTGACCGCCGCTCATCGCCGTGCGCACCCCGAACGTCTTGGCCTCGTAGCTGGCGGCGAGCACCACTCCCCCACCGACGATAATCGGTTTACCCCGCAGCCGAGGATCGTCGCGCTGCTCCACCGAGGCATAGAAAGAGTCGAGGTCGGCGTGCATGATGCTCGCCGGATTCCGATTGTTCGACTCCACGAAATCATGCTCGCACGTGCTACCGACACTCCTGTGGGCACAACCCGAGCAATCGGGTTGGACGAAGTGACCCAGATCACCAAGTGTGCCATTGTTGAAACCGTCGGATCGGCGTGAACGGCTGGAGAGAATCGTGACGGCCTGGTGGCGGTGGTACGCAGTACTCGGCGCATTCGGCTGCGTCGCCTACTTCCTCGTCCCGACCGTGGTCATGGCGCAATCAGTGTTCGTACTCGTCGGAGCCTCCGCCGTTGCTGCCACCGTGATCGGCACCAGGATGCACCGACCGCGCAACCACACGGCATGGTTGACCATCGCCGCGGGAACCGCACTGTGGGTGCTCGGCGACATCGCCTTCGAGTGGATCCACATCACCGAAGGCAGCGTCCCGTATCCGTCGTTCGCCGATGCGCTGTACCTCGTCGGCTATCCGGTGTACGGCTTCGGCCTGTTCCTGCTGGTTCGGCACAAGTGGCGAGCCAGCGAACGCGGCCATGTCGCCAACAGCGCCATCGTCATGGTCGCATTCGGTTTGTTGACCTGGACGTTCGCGGTCCAGCCCGCACTGTCCGACGGCGGCATCTCGGGAACCGCGGGGCTCGTCGACGTCGCATACCCCGCCATGGACATCTTCCTCCTGGGATTGTTGGCCCACTTCGTCGGCTCGCATCAGTGGCGTGCGGTGTCCTACCGGCTACTGACCGCTGCAGTGCTGCTCCTCGTGGTGACCGACACCCTCACCAACTTCGCTATCGTGTCCGAATCCTCCGCCGACCGCTCGATACTCGACGTCGGGTGGACGCTGTCGTACGTGCTCGCCGGAGTCGCCGCACTCCATCCTTCGATGCGGAGAATCACCAGGCCGAACATCGAACCCGACGCCCACCTGATGGCGTCGTTCACCGCTCCCACCGTGGTCGTGCTGACCGCGGCGACCCTCACGGCTCCGATCGTGATGTACATCGAGGTGATCCGCGCCGAACCCATCTCGGAATGGGGCTGGGCGGTACTGATTTCCGCAGGAGCCCTGGTGATCCTCGTGATCCTCCGCATCACCGATCTGCTGCGGTTGCTGCACACCCAAACTGTGCAGCTCCGCGCCGTCGCCGACACCGATCACCTCACCGGCCTGGCCAACCTGCGCGCCCTCGAACACAGAATCTGGGAAGGTGCGGGCGACACCACCGTGCTGGCCGTCGACATCGACCGATTCAAGGAAATCAACGACACCTTCGGACGCGGCCTCGGCGACCGTGTTCTCGTCGCCGTCGCCGAGCGTCTGCGCGGCGTCGTCGACGAGTCGATCATGTTGGCGCGCTTGGCAGGTGATGAGTTCGCACTGTGCGGGCCGACGGATTCGATGGATCCGGCCGCCCTGGCCCTCGATATTCAGCGCAGATTCGCCACCCCGGTGGAACTGGGGAACATGACGCTGCTGATCGAAGCGAGTGTCGGTGTGGCATCGAACTCTCCCGCCGCCGAGGACGACGAGATCACGCCGGACCGGCTCGTGCAACGCGCCGACCTCGCCGTCCAAGCGGCGAAGGCAACGCAATCACGCGTTGCGTTCTACGACCGGTCGATGGACCGAGACAAGAGCGAGCAGCTGATCATGCTCGGCGAGCTCACCACCGCACTGGAATCGGACCAGCTGCAACTGCTGTACCAGCCTCAAGTCGATCTCGCGTCGATGACGGTCGTAGGCGTGGAGGCGTTGCTGAGATGGCACCATCCGAACGGCACAGTCCTTGGCCCCAGCGCATTTCTGCCCACTGCCGAGCGCACCGGCCTCATCAGGCCGCTGACCCGCTACGTCCTCACCCAGGCGCTTGCTCAGCATGCATCGTGGGAGCAGGACGGGTTACCGCTGAGGATGGCCGTCAACATTTCCACACGCAACCTGTTCGACGACACCCTGATAGATCAGGTTCGCACCATCTTGGATGAATTCGATTGCCGTGCAGAACAGTTGACGCTCGAGGTGACCGAGACCTCGGCCATGACAGATCCGGTGGGTGCCACCGAGGTGTTGTCGGCACTGCACGCCATGGGGGTGCAGGTCGCCATCGACGACTACGGAACGGGGTACAGCTCACTCGCCTACATCGAACGATTGCCGGTACAGGAACTCAAAATCGACCGAGCCTTCGTCAGCGGGATGGCGCACAGCCCAGCCCACGCGGCCATCGTCCGATCGACCATCGACCTCGCCCGTACGCTGGGACTGTCGGTGACCGCCGAGGGCGTGGAGGACGAGATGACGATGACCACGCTGCGCGAACTGCGTTGCAGCCGGGCCCAGGGTTTCCACCTCGGCAGGCCGAGCACGGCACACCGCATACCCGCCGTCGTCGCCGAAGTGAATGCACATCTGAAAACTGCTACAGGAGAACGGATATCATGACCGAGGCAGCCCTGTCGGTATACGCCGCGATTCGATCGCGTCGCGATGTGCGCGCGGAGTTCGACGGTACCGTCGTCGAGGACGAGACTCTGCGCCGCATCCTCGGCGCAGCCCATCAGGCCCCGAGTGTCGGCAACACCCAGCCCTGGGATTTCGTCGTGGTCCGTAAGCCCGAGACGCTGCGTGCTTTCGCCGCACATGTCGCGGACTGTCGGCAGGATTTCGCGGACAAACTCGATCCGGAACGGCGCAAGACATTCGATCCCATCCGGATCGAGGGTATCGAGTCCAGCGGTACCGGGGTGGTGGTCACCTATGATCCGAGCCGGGGCGGACGGCACGTGCTGGGCCGCGACACCGTCGACGACACCGGACTGTTCTCGGCTGTTCTGGCCATCGAGAACCTGTGGCTGGCAGCGATAGCCGAGAACGTCGGCGTCGGCTGGGTCTCGTTCTACGACGAGGGCTACCTGACGCAGATGCTCGACATCCCTGCTCCGGTCCGTCCGATAGCCTGGCTGTGTGTGGGTCCGGTCGAATCGTTTCAGGAGGTACCCGACCTGGAGCGCTTCGGCTGGCGTACTCGTCGACCTCTCGACGACGCCGTGCACTTCGAGCAGTACCGACGATGAGGGCGCGCCTGGTTGCAGTCGCCGCGGCCTGCCTGATGGCAGCCGGTTGCTCGACGCCCGAATCGCCTCCCGAACCATCCACTCCGGCAACCACTCCCGCGGCCGAGCCCGCGCAGGCCCCCGAATCGTCCGACCCGATCGGAACCGTCATCGCATTTCCCGGTGCTCCCGAGGGTGTGGTGGTCGGCTCGTCCGGGATCGCTGCAGCGGCGGTCCGTGGGCCCGACGGTGTTGTGTTGTTCGACGCGGCCACCGGAGCTGTTCGACAGATGGTCTCGACGAGCGGTGCGCCGCGCCACCTATCCCTCGCCGGGCCCGACGGTCCGGTGCTGGCACCACTCGAGGGCAGTGACGAGCTGGTCGAGGTCTCGCTCGACGATGGCGCGATCCTGTCGACCGCCACCGGTGTCGGCCGGCAACCACACGATGCGGTTGCGACCTCCGACGGCACGATCGTGGCCACCAACGAGATGGGTGGCGGCGTGATATTTCTGCGCGACGGCTCGGTGGTCTCGGAACTGCCGCCGGGCCCCGTCCAGCCCGGTGGAGTGGCCGCCCTCGGGCCGTACGCGGCCGTCGCGGATGTGCAGGGCAACGGCGTGTGGGTGTACGACGGTGCGACGCGGCGGGAGGTCGCTCAGGCCCCGATCGGTGTCAAACTCACGCACGCGGTGACGGTGAACGAGACGACAGCCGGATTCGCCGACACCGACGGCGGGGCAGTGATTCTCGCGACCGTCGACGCCGCCGGTGGCATCCGTCAGATCGCGTCGATAGACGCACCCGGCAACCCGTACGGGCTTGCCGTGGACTCCGACCGTCAGCTGCTGTTCGTGACATTGACAGCGTCGAATGTGCTGCGAGTGGTCGATGTGTCGGATCCGGCCGCTCCACGAACACTGGGTGACGTCCCGACAGTGACGCAGGCCAATTCCGTCGCGGTGGATCCGCGTACCGGGAATGTGTTGGTGACCGGCAGCGACCCGGGCGCAACGAGTTCGATTCAGATCATCGCTCGGGCCGAGTTGCCCGGTAGCTGAGGCGTCACCACCCGTAGGAGCCCGGGATTCCCTTGAACGGTCCGACGACGTCGTCGGTGATCCAGCCCTCGTAGAACCCGCCTTCCTGTGGCCGGACCGCTTCACCGTCGATTTCGCAGTCCAGGCGGCTGGGCGAGAACGCCAGGTATCCGGCAATCTCGGCGAACCGAGAAGTGGGATTCTCGTAGCTCCACCCGGCGGCCTCGGAGATGGCGTCTCCGCCGTGCACGTCCCAGTAGGTGGCGGCACCTTTCCACTCGCAGTGAGTCGAACGGGCCTGCGAGGGTGTCAGCGCACCCGGGACGATGTCGGCGGGTGAGATGTACCAGGTCGGCGGGTGGCTTGTTTCCAGAACTCGGTACGCGGCGGTGGTGCGGGCCACCACCTCGCCGCCGAGCCGAACGACGAGGGAACGGTTCGAGGCCTCGAGCTTGGGCGGACGGGGATAATCCCAGACCGACTCCTGGCCCGGCTTCGGCTTCTCGGGAACGACCGATCTCGGCAGGTGTGAACTCATCCTTCGATGGTGCCACCGGATCTCACTTGATGTCTGTCATGGTGCGTCGACGGGGTAGAGATCGTCTGCCCGTTCCTCGTCGAGAATCCAGCGATCGACCTCGTCGAGGGGCTCGGTGGTGCGGACCGAAAGCTCGGGTGCGGGGTTTTCGATGCGGACCCGCTGGGTGGATGCGTCATCCGGGAGAGGCACCGGCATCGCGGGCACCGGCGTCTCCTGGCTGGGCCGTGTGGGAGCCGCCGCGTCGACTGTAGAAACCGTAGCGACGGGCACAGAGGTATTTGGCACTGCGGTATCGGGCACCGCGGTATCGGGCACAGAGATATTTGGCACGGCGGTATCGAGCACCTCGGTATCAATCGCTGCGGCGTCCGAGGCAGCGGCGGCCTGCGGCGATTCCGCAGGGACACGGACGAGGATGCCGAGGCCATGCGTCGCGGCCAAGAGGCTCACCGGTGCCACGGTCGCAATTGCCGCCGACAGCGCCGGATGCAGCATGCCGGCGTCGGAGATGAAGGCGTGCATGGCATTTGCGCTGATACTCACCAATGCTGCGGTGATCAACACGCCCCAGAAGAAGCGTCGGCCACTGCGTTGATCCTCGAATTGAGCGAGTGCGATGACGGAGATCGTGGCTTGGAGAATGGTGCCGTCGACGATCACCGGCCACAACCACGAGAGCGAGCGCGGAACGCCTGCCATCGTGGCGAGGTCCCACAACGCGGCAAAACTCAGCACGAAGGACGCGATACCGATGACGGTGGTGATGACGACCGCACTGATGAGCGTCGCACGCAGGACCTTGTTCATGGGTCGTCATGAAACACGACACCACCGACAACTTCCCTCCGCGGCCGCGAGGTCAACAAGCAAAGGCGGCTCGGACGATGGCGTCGTCGCCGTCGATGTCGACAAGACCGAGTGCCTGAGCAGTGTCGACATCGAGTGCGCCGGCTGCAAGCCCGAGAAGACCTGCGGGGTCGGCACGGACCGTGGCTTCGAGCGGTCGGCCGTCGTGTGGGTCGACCTCGAAACCGGACTCGGTCGCGCTGAGTTGAAGGAGTTCGCCGCCGACGTCCAAGCCGATTGCCGTCGCCGGGCGGGCAGTTGCTCGGCTGTCGAGCAGCGCGGGAATGGCCAGAGCAAGCCAGGTGGGCCGGAACGTGTCGCTGTCTTTCGGCCCGCTGACCATCAGGGGCAGCGACCAGCGAAGAAGTCCTTCGATCGGCGTGCGTAGTTCAGCACCCCACGCGGTGAGCGCGTATTCGACCGCATTGCTCTCACCCGCGAGCCGTCGTTCGACGACGCCCGTCGCTTCGAGGTGGCGAAGCCGGTCCGCCAGCAAGTTGGTTGCGATTCCCGGTAGCCCGGTCTGCAAGTCCCGATAGCGGGCCGGGCTGATCAGGAGCTCGCGGACTATCAGCAAATTCCACCTGTCGCCGACGACCTCGAGCGACCGCGCCAATCCGCAGTACTGGTCGTAGCTCCGCATGGTCGACCTTTCACTTGTTTTTCTCAAGCACGGGTGAGATTCTCAATCGTACAGCCCGCCGATGAGGGAGTCACCGATGAACGACACCGCACCCAACCGTCGACCATCATGGGTGGACGACGAACTGTTTCCCTTCCGAAGTCGATTCATCGACATCGATGGACACTCCGTGCACTACATCGACGAAGGTTCCGGGCCCACCCTGCTCTTCCTGCACGGCAACCCCACCTGGTCGTTCCTGTGGCGCGAGGCAATAATCTCGCTTCGAGAGAACTTCCGATGTGTTGCGCTCGACTACCCAGGCTTCGGGCTGTCGACCGCGAAGACCGGTTACCTCTATCTCCCCGAGGAGCACGCGGACGTCCTCACCACATTCGTCGACGCCCTCGGCCTCGAAGACACCACCGTGGTCGGGCAGGATTGGGGCGGGCTACTGGGATTGTCTGTCGCACAACGCAGACCCGATGTGTTCGACCGACTTGTGCTCGCGAACACGTGGGCATGGCCGGTCAACGGCATCCTTCATTTCGAGGCGTTCGGTCGACTTGCCGGGAATCCGGTAACCCAATTTCTAGGGCGACAGTTCAATCTCCTCGTCGAAATGTTCGTTCCCACCGGCCACCGCCGCCGAAAGGTCACCTCCGCAGAAATGACTCACTACCGCTTGGCACAGAACACTTCCGAGCGCAGACAAGCCTCGGCGATTCTGCCCAGCCGAGTCCTGGCGAGCAGCGCATTCTTCGTCGAGGTCGAAGAGGGTCTTTCCGACCTCGCTCATCTACCGACTCTCATCGTGTGGGGTGATGCCGACATCGCATTCCGACCTCAGGAGCGCGAACGGCTCGAAGCCACGTTCCCCGACCACAAGACGGTGATAGTCGAGGGTGCGGGCACATACGTCGAATCCGACGCACCGGAGGAGTTCGTCGCTGCGATTATGGAGTGGTTGCCTGCAACGAGCGTGTAAGTCCGAATATTGTTCAGCAAGAATGGGTTATGGATACCAAGACCGGAGACCCGCCCGAAGGACGCCGGCCCTATTCTTGCCATGCTCGCGGGACCCAGGTCTGCGAAGAGGGACGAACCTTCTGCACACTTCGCAAATACTCGAGGAATGCCCGCAGCGTGGGTTGCGCGTTATCGGCCCGCCAGATGATCGAGTGAGGATAGACCGGCGTGGGGTCGATAATCGGAATGCGCCGCAGATCATAGGATTCGGGCCAGAGATACCGAGACCCTTCGCCAACCAGTGTGCACAGATCGGCGGAGGTCGCGAGCTCCTCGAGAAGCACGTCCACACCGAAACTTGTTCCGATAGAGTCGATTCGGATTCCAAACGCTTTGCCTAGCTCACCGTAGTATGCACCCCAGTCGGTATCGGCACGCACACCTGGCATCCAGATACTGTGCTTGCGAAGATCGGAGAGGGAGACCGACGCCGCGTGCGCCAGAGCATGCTGCGGTCCGGTGAGCAATTGGTGACGATCGTCGATTACGCGGGCAGATCGAAGTTCGGACGGCAGTCGTCGGCTTCGAGCGGCACTGATGACGCGGAAAGTCGCGTCCACATCGCCGCCCAAGACCGCGTCGAGGGCAGAATCGGTGTTCACGCCGGGAAGCGTGACGACATCGAGATCGACGTGTGGATGACGCCTATGAAAGGCATGCAAAGTTGTCGCGGGTGCCGTACGGCGATTGAGCACATCCACTCGCAATGCTCTGTTGCCTGGCGCGACCGAGTCGACAGCACGCAGCGCGACCTCGACCAACTCGCGCGCATGGGGTAGAAAGACCTGTCCATCGATGCTCAACCGAGCACCCCTGCTCGATCGCACGAACAGCGAGACGCCGAGACTGCGCTCCAGCGCCGCAATTCGCTTGGACACCGCCTGCTGCGTCAATCCCAATTCGTCTGCAGCAATTTGGAATTGGCCCGCCTCAGCGGCAGCAACGAAAGTCCGCACGGCCTCGATATCCACCAGCGCACCGTACCCGCACAACTATCGGTTGTGGCTCGCCGCCACAGCAGTTGTTCGGCCGCATCCGCACATTCCAGTGTGCTGGAGCTGCCCACCTCGAGATCCGTCGAAGACAGGACCACTATGAATTTCGCAGATACCGTTCAGCGTGCGATAAGGCTTTCCGGCAAGGTCAGCGCACTTCGATACGCAGACCAGAAGGCCATCCGCGAAGTCTGGCAAGAACTCACTGGACAGCAGGTCGACGAGACGTTCCACCTGATTCCACCGGTCTACTCGGACCACGGGGTCAACATTCGCATCGGCAGAAACGTATTCGTGAACCAGAACTGCCGCTTCAACGACATCGGCGGGATCGACATCGGGGACGATGTCATGCTGGGTCCCAACGTAAGCCTGATCAGCTCGGGTCATCCGATTGATCCCGTCGGGCGACGGGACGGGATCACCTCGGCACCGATAGTCATCGGACGAAACGTCTGGATCGGGACATCGGCACTGATCCTGCAAGGAGTAACCGTAGGCCCGGATGCCATCATCGGTGCCGGAGCTGTCGTCACTCGGGATGTGCCACCACGAACACTCGTGGCCGGAGTTCCAGCAACCGTGGTCAAGTTTCTGGAGTAAAACGCCGATGCGCCGACTGCCTTTACTACTCGACGTCTTCGAGGACAAGAGGGTCCATACAGCCCGTCGAACGCAATCAAGCGGTACGGACGGCTCTGCGGTAGAAGTCGGCGCGATCGTGAGCAGACATTCCGCCCCACACACCGTAGGGCTCGTTCGCTTCGAGCGCGTGCTGACGGCACTGCTCGAGCACCGGGCAACGGCCGCAGACCTGTTTCGCTGATTGTTCCCGCGAGGCACGGGCGCGGCCTCGTTCGCCCTCGGGGTGGAAGAACACGGACGAGTCGAATCCACGACACAGACCGTCGAGTTGCCAGTCCCAGACGTCTGCGTTGGGGACGGGGAGTTGTACCGGTCTGGCGGGTGCGCCTCGCACCATGAGCTGCCTCCTCGCTAAAAGGTGAACAAGGTCACTCTCCCGCATTCGTCATACTTTTACAAGTTCCTTCGTTAATTCGTAGTACTTAAAATCAAGCGTGCTTGATTGAAAACAGCACCGCGCCGATGATCTGGTCCTCGCCGGCCGATGGTTCGCCGGACATGGACGAATGCCCCGTTCACGCCCTCAGCGATCGAATGTCGCATCCGTCGCCACCAGCGCGTACGAACCACGACACCCGACCGCCCGACCGGTCAGTGACTTTCCGACATCCCTGCACGCTTTTCCAACTCGATGAGGACCTTCTCGGCGATCTTGGTCGGCGGAGGACCGATGTCGACGACGATCGCATTCTCGTCCTCCCCGAGTGGCTCCAGCGTCGAGATCTGGGTGTCGAGCAGCGACGACGGCATGAAGTGATCCATTCGAGCATTCAGGCGTCCACTGATCCGGTCCTTGCTTCCCGCCAGATGCACGAATATCACCTCCGAACCCTCCCTGGACCCCGCGCTCAACACGTCCCGATACGAGCGCTTGAGGGCCGAACACGTCACGATGCCCGAGATGCCCTCGGTGGTGTGGTCGGTGATCCATTGGGCGATGACGTCCAGCCACGGCCACCGATCCTCGTCGGTCAGTGGCTCACCTGCCGCCATCTTTGCCACGTTGGCGTCCGGGTGAAGATCGTCGCCCTCCTGCAGGTCCCATTTCAACGCTCCGGCGAGAATGCCCGCCACTGTGGACTTGCCGGATCCGGACACTCCCATCACCACGAGAACCGGATGGTGCGCTCTGCCTGTCGTCTGTGCCATCCCTCGATACTGCTCCATCCGAGCCAAGCGGATCGGACAGACGCGAGAATCCGGGCCACCCGTGGGACGATCGGTGGACATGACCGAGACCAACGATTTCCGCCAGCTGCACGATTCGGTGCTCGACGAGCTCGGGCGCGACATCGTGAGCGGCGCTGTCCCCAGCGGGACCCGAATCTCGGCGGACGACGTCGCTGTCCGGTTCAACGTCTCGCGGACCGTCGTCCGCGAAGTCGTCCGCGTGCTCGAGTCGCTCGGTCTACTCACCGTTCGTCGACGCGTCGGAATCACAGTGCAGAGTTCGGAGAACTGGAACTCACTCGACCCGGTCGTCATCCGTTGGCAGCTGGCCGGTCCCGCACGTGCCGAACAGTTGCTCCTGCTCAGCGAATTACGTTCGGGCATCGAACCTTTGGCCGCCAAGCTGGCAGCCCACCGAGCCACACCAGAGCAGTGCGGCGCATTGACAGCAGCCGTCATCGGCATGTCCTCGACGTCACGGTCCGCCGATTCGGAGGCCTACCTCGAGCACGATTGCAATTTCCATCGCACGTTGCTCGCCGCGTCGGGCAATCCCATGTTGCGGTCCATGTCGGACATCGTGGTGGAGGTACTCGCCGGACGCACCCGCCACGCGCTGATGTCACGGCAGGCCGATCCGGAGGCGATTCGTCTGCACGGCGTGGTGGCCTCGTCGATCCAATCCGGCGATGCCGACGCCGCGCAAAGGGCGATGTTGGCCATCGTCACCATGTCCGCCGCATCGATGTCGGCCGCCTCCGGTGTGACGCCTTCGCCCGGTCTGGTGCCCGACCAGCAGTGATGCACCGAGCGCCCGAAGTCAGGTGCACCGACCCGAGGATTATCGCCTAGATTCGACTGGTGACTGCTCTCGAATTGCCGCTCGAACTTCGCCGCGCACTAGTGGGGGTAGCGCGAACTCCGCGCCTACTCGTGGCCTCGGACTACGACGGCACCATGGCACCGATCGTCTCCGACCCGCAGAAGGCGTTTCCGCACCCCGAGTCGGTCAGCGCGATGCGCGGGCTCGCCTCACTCGTCGGCACCAATGCGGCCGTGATCTCCGGCCGTGCACTCCGTGATCTCGCGATCTTGTCCCGGCTGCCCTCGGAGGTGCAGCTCGTGGGTAGCCACGGCAGCGAGTTCGATGCCGGTTTCGTCAGCGCCATCGACGAGGACGCCAAGAAACTTCTCATCGTCATCACCGGCGAACTACAAGCAATCGCCGACGCCTATTCCGGCGTCAGCGTCGAGACCAAGCCCGCCAGTGTTGCGCTGCACGTACGCAATGCCGAAGCCGCTGACGGAGAGGAGGCACTCGCGGCCGTCCGTGCCGGCGCGGCGACCCGCGACGGAGTTCAGGTGACCGAAGGCAAGTCCGTCATCGAGCTCGCCGTCATCGTCACCGACAAGGGCGTCGCCCTCGATATTCTCCGCCATCAGGAAGCATCCACCGCCGCAGTCTTCTTCGGTGACGACGTGACCGACGAGAAGGCCTTCTCGCATCTCCACGGGCCCGATATCGGAGTCAAGATCGGGCCGGGCGA
Source organism: Rhodococcus sp. MALMAid1271 (assembly GCF_049195265.1). Taxonomy (NCBI): domain Bacteria; kingdom Bacillati; phylum Actinomycetota; class Actinomycetes; order Mycobacteriales; family Nocardiaceae; genus Rhodococcus; species Rhodococcus sp. MALMAid1271. The sequence continues at coordinate 59,877 of NZ_JBMIRQ010000111.1, forward strand.
CACTCTGGCCGAGTTCCGCATCGACAGTACCGAGCAGGTCGCGCTGGCCTTGGCATTCCTACTGGAGGAGCGCCGACAATGGCTCTCGGGAGCCGACGCCCCCCGCATCGAGCGGCTGACGATGCTCGCCAGCCCCAACGCCATCGCCCTGCTCACTCCCGACGCAGACGTCACCTGGCTGTGCCACCCCGAACCCGATTCCGCAGCCGTGTTCGCGCACCTGCTCGGCGGCGACCAGGCCGGACACTTCAGCGTCGGCCCCACCCGGGCATCACTGCCGCTCAGCCAGCAGTACGTGGACGGCACGATGACGGTGCAGACGAAGTGGGCCAGCCTGCAGGTCACCGATTATCTGCCACACGACATCGGCCAGGGCCAGACGGCCCTCACCCGCGTCATCACCGGCAAGGCCTCTGCCGTGGTGACCTTCGCGCCGCGTCCGGAGTTCGGAAAGGCCTGGGCCTCGATCGAACCCGATGCCGACGGCTTACGCATTCTCGGAACTGCGGACCCGATGGTGCTGCGTAGCCCCGGCGTGACGTGGAACATCGTCTCCGATGGATCGCAGCAGACCGCGCATGCAGAGGTCGATCCTTCGAACGGGCCGATCATCCTCGAATTGCGGCTGGGCACAGACAATCTCGGTGAACACTCCACACCCGAGCTGGAACGTCGACGCGCCGCCGAGGCCTACTGGAAAGACTGGGCCGACGGCCTCGACCTCCCACCACTCAAGCGCGATCTGATGAAGCGTTCGGCGCTGACGCTCCGTGGGCTGGTGCACGCCGAGTCCGGATCGATCATGGCAGCTGCCACCACGTCGCTACCGGAAGACATAGGCGGGGTGCGCAACTGGGACTACCGTTACTGCTGGCTGCGTGATGCAGCACTCACCGCGAGCGCACTGGTTGACGTGGGATCGGTTGCCGAAGCAGAGAACTACCTTTCCTGGATCCACGGCGTACTCGAATCGGTGTCCGGCCCCGAGCGGCTGCACCCGCTGTACACCATCTGGGGCCTCGGGCTTCCCCCGGAAGCTGTCATCGACGAACTGCCCGGATACGCAGGTTCGCGTCCGGTCCGCGTGGGAAACGCTGCCAACCAACAGGTTCAGCTCGACGTCTTCGGCCCCATCGTGGAGTTGGTCTCCGCCCTCGCCCATGCACGCAAGGCAAAAGGCGGCGAAAACGCACTGTCCGACGACGATTGGGAACTCGTCCGCGCGATGGTCGAGGCCGTCGAGCGACGTTGGTTCGAGCCTGATCACGGCATCTGGGAGATTCGCGACAATCCCCGTCACCACGTCTACTCGAAGGTGATGGGCTGGATCACCGTCGACCGAGCCATTGGACTCGCCGAAACCTTCGGCCGCACAGCAGAATCGAGCTGGACGACTCTGCGTGAGACCATCCGTGCGGAAGTTCTCGCGAATGGATGGAACGACGAGGTCCAGTCCTTCACCGCCGCCTACGACGGAACCGACCTCGACGCCGCGACGTTGTTCATCGGCCTGTCCGGGCTGATCGATCCGGCCGATCCTCGTTTCGCCGCCACCGTCACCGCCACCGAAGCCGAACTGCGCAGCGGATCCACGGTGTACCGATACCGCCACGACGACGGCCTGCCCGGCGGAGAGGGCGGATTCCACCTCTGCGCGGCCTGGCTCGTGGAGGCCTATCTGCTGGTCGGCCAGCGCGAGGAGGCTGAGGCGTTGTTCGCACAACTCGTCAGCGCCGCCGGGCCCACCGGACTGCTCAGCGAGGAGTACGACCCCATCGCCGAACGCTCCCTCGGCAACCATCCGCAGGCCTACAGTCACCTGGGTCTGCTGCGCTGCGCCAGATTGCTCAGCGCTCAGCCTGCCTGACCCCTCGCCCGCTGCCCCCGCGTCAATGGACCAGTGCATACGTCTGACCGGTGCAGTGGTTCATTGACCCGCTGGGCTCGGCTGCGTCAATGGCGCGTTGCATACGTCTGAGCCGTGCAGTGGTTCATTGACGCGAACGGGAGGGCGGGCGAACGCGAACGGGAGGGCGGGCGAACGGGAGGGCGCGCGAACGGGCGGACGGGCAACCAAGGGTCCTGTCGACGCCAGCTCAGGCAATAGCGGGCGGTCGCTCCGGCGGCGATCCTGCTGTTCGCCCTCGGACGAGTTCGGTCGGCAGCGTTTCGGCGGCGACGACGCCCGAGTGCGAGGAGGAGAGCACCAGTTTGCCCGCCCGGCGGCCTTTTTCTTCGGCGTCTTGGCGCACGGTGGTGAGGTTCTCGCGGATGGCGTCGGAGATGCCGTCGAAACCGGTCACCGAGAGTTGGCCCGGCACATCGATTCCGGAGACTTTCGCGAAGTTCAGTGCGCCGAGGGCGATGACGTCGGTTGTGCACAGCAGGGCTGTGGTCTCGCGGTTGGCCTGAAGTGCTTGGGCGGCGGCGGAGTGGCCGGAGCGGACGGTGTGGTCGAATCGTTCGACGACGGTGAGGGTGTCGGGGTCGAGTCCGGCGTCGATCATGGCCGCTTGCACTCCGGCGATTCGTTCGCGTTGCACGTGGAAGTGGCTCTCCGCCAACCGCCCGGGGGGTACGACGCCATCTCGCCGGTCGCGTCCGAGCCTCATGCACAGCACTGCGAGGTGTTCGTGCCCCTGTGAGATCAGGTGTTCGGCAAGCATTTTCATGGCACCTCGGTCGTCGATGGCGACGAGGGCTGCTTCGGGGATGTTGCGCGGCTGATCGCAGACGACGATCGGTAGGTGCCGTTCACGTACCGCTGCGAGGTACGGGTCGTCGTCGGCGACGGAGTAGACGACGAAACCGTCGACTCCGGCCTGTTGGACGACGGCGGCGGCTTGGACGTCGTCGCGTTCGGCTCCGGCCGGGATCAACAACAGGCCTTGTCCGGCGGCTTCGCAGGATTCGGCGAGACCGGCGAGGAAGCTCATGGCGGCGGGGTCGCGGAAGGAGTAGCTGAGGGCTTCGGTGAGGAGCAGTCCGATGGCCCCGGCCTTGCGGGTGCGCAGCGATCGCGCGACCGGGTCGGGGCCTGCGTAGCCGCGACGTTTTGCTGCCTGCAGGACGCGTTCGCGAAGCTCCGGGGAGAGCTGATCGGGCCGGTTGTAGGCGTTGGAGACGGTGGTGCGTGAGACCTTCAGTTCGGCGGCGATCGACGCCAACGTCGCTTGACGTCGCGGTTCGCTTGACCTGGCCATAACCGGGACGTTAGTCCCACTACGCGCCGCAGGAAAACTCGCGGTCCTGATCGTCCGATTCGATCGCCGACCCCGGTGCGCGCTAGAGTACAACGGTAACGGTTTCCATTAACGTCTAGTCTCGCTCATCAGGAGTCCACCGATGTCGCCCATCTCTCGCCCGTCCGGGACCAAGCTCACTGCTCTAGTTGGCCTGACCTGCGCCGCAGCCCTCACTCTCAGCGCGTGTAGCTCCACCGAGACCGCGAGCACAGAGTCGGCCCCCGCGACCCCCGTCGACGGTCCGATCACGATTGTGGCGTCCACGAACGTGTGGGGAAGCGTCGCCGAGGCGGTTGCAGGCAACCTCGCGACCGTGACGTCGATCATCTCCGACCCCTCGGCCGACCCGCACTCCTACGAGGCGAGCCCGGCCGACGCCGCCTCGGTCGCAGAGGCCTCGCTGGTGGTCTACAACGGCGGTGGCTACGACCAGTTCATCGAGGACATCCTGGACTCCGAAGGCAAGAACGTGCCGTCGGTCGACGCCTTCTCCCTGCTCGACGAGAGCCACGATCACGATTCGGAGTCCAGCTCCGACACCGAAGCCCACACCACCTCCGAGGACGGCCACGCACACGGCGAGGTCAACGAACACGTGTGGTACAACGCCGAGGTCGCTGCCCACACCGCCGAGGAGATCGCCGACAAGCTCGGCCAGCTCGACCCGAGCAACGCCGCCCAGTACACCGCCAACGCCGAGACCTTCCACGAACAGGTCCACGCGATCACCGACGTGACCGACCAGATCGCCGCCGACTTCCCCGGTGCGCCGGTGGCACAGACCGAACCGATCGCGCATTACCTCCTCGAGGAGTCCGATCTCGACGATCGCACCCCCGAGGACTTCAAGGACTCCATCGAGGAAGGCAACGATCCGTCACCGGCGTCCATCGCGGCGACGCGAGATCTGTTCACGTCCAAGTCCGTTCGTGCACTGGTGTACAACATCCAGACCGAGGACGCGGTCACCCAGGACATTCGCTCCACCAGCGAGGCCGCGGGAATCCCCGTCGTCGAGGTGACCGAAACACTGCCCGCAGGCATGACCTACATCGAATGGCAGACCAAGGCTGCCAAGGATCTGCAGGCCGCGCTCACCACCGGTTCCTAGACCGATCCGGCGTGATGGAAAGCTGTAGTACATGTCTGCTGTAGAACTGCGCGACGCCGGTCTGGCGTTCGGCGAGCGCACCCTGTGGCAGAACCTGGATCTGACGGTCGAGAAGGGTGAATTCGTTGCCGTTCTCGGCCCCAACGGGTCCGGCAAGACGTCTCTGCTCAAAGTGCTGCTCGGGCAGAATCACCTCACCTCCGGCACGGCCGCGATCGGCGGCAACCCCGTCCGCCGCGGTCAGTCGGGTGTCGGGTACGTCCCCCAACAACGCAATATCGACGACGATCTGCCGCTGCGCGGACGCGATCTCGTCGGCCTGGGCTGGGACGGTCATCGGTGGGGCATGGGCCTGCGCGGTATGCGGCAGCGCAAGGAGACGGTGCAACGAGCGATCGACCAGGTCGATGCCAATTCGTTTGCAGGCGCGCCCGTCGGCTCGATGTCCGGAGGTGAGCAGCAGCGGCTGCGCATCGCCCAGGCCCTCGTCGGCGATCCATCGGTGCTGCTGTGTGACGAGCCCCTGCTCAGCCTCGATCTCGCCAACCAATCTCTGGTTTCGAGCCTCATCGATCGCCGACGACGCGAGCACGACACAGCAGTACTGTTCGTCACCCACGAGATCAATCCGATCCTTCCGTTGGTCGACCGCATCGTCTACATCGTCGACGGCCGGTTCCGGATCGGAACTCCCGAGGAAGTCATGACCACCGAGGTGCTGTCGGAGCTGTACCGCACCGAAGTCGAGGTACTGAAGGTTCGCGGTCGGCTCGTCGTCGTCGGAACCGGCGATTCGATCGATGCGCTCGGCTCGGCCGGGGCTCACCACCCGCCTGTGCCGCAGGACGGAGAAAGCACAGCATGAACGAGAAGGTTCTGGACGCATTCTCGAAGATGCTCGACTTCCACACCACCGCAAACCTGTTGACGTACGACTTCGTTCAGCAGGCACTGATCGCGGCCGCGATCCTCGGTCTGCTCGCAGGCGCACTCGGCCCGTTGATCGTCAGCCGCCAATGGGCTTTCGCCGTGCACGGATCGAGTGAGCTCTCGCTGACGGGTGCCTCGGCGGCTCTGCTCGTCGGCATCACCGTCGGACTGGGGGCCATCGTCGGATCCGTCGTCGCGGCGGTGATGTTCGCGCTCCTCGGCAACAAGGCCCGCGACCGCGACTCGGTGATCGGCGTCATCATGTCCTTCGGCCTCGGCCTGTCGGTGCTGTTCATCTGGCTCTATCCGGGCCGAACCGGCACCAGCTTCTCGCTGCTCATCGGTCAGATCGTCGGCGTCGGTCAGAGCGGTATCCAACTGTTGCTGGTGTGCGCTGTGGCGGTGCTCATCGTCCTCACCGTCGTCTACCGCCCGCTGCTGTTCGCCAGCACCGATCCCGAGGTGGCGCTTGCCCGCGGTGTCCCGGTTCGCGCACTCTCGGTGGTGTTCGCCGTGCTCGTCGGCGTCGCGTGCGCGCTCGGCGTTCAGATCGTCGGGGCACTTCTGGTTCTGTCGCTCCTCATCACTCCGGCCGCTGCCGCCGCTCGGGTGACCGCCAGCCCGCTCAAGGCGACGCTGCTGTCCATCCTGTTCGCGGAGATCGCCGCTGTCGGGGGGATCCTGCTCTCGCTCGCTCCCGGTCTGCCGGTCTCGACGTTCGTCACGACCATCTCGTTCGTGATCTACCTGATCTGCCGCGCGATCGGCGGAGCACGCAAGGCCAGCTCCGGACGGCTGGTTGCCGCATAGGATGTCGAGGGTGACGTCCATCGACCTCAACGCCGATCTCGGCGAAAGCTACGGCGCGTGGACTCTCGGCGACGACGACGCCATGCTCGCCCTCGTCTCGAGTGCCAACGTCGCCTGCGGGTTTCACGCCGGTGACCCGACCACTCTGCTGCGCACGTGCCGCTCGGCGTCGAACGCCGCCGTGCGAATCGGAGCGCAGGTCGGCTATCACGACCTCGCCGGGTTCGGTCGTCGCTTCCTCGATATCTCCCCTGCCGACCTCACCGCCGATGTGATCTATCAAATGGGCGCTCTCGACGCGCTCGCCCAGGTCGCCGGCTCGGCCATTGCCTACGTCAAACCGCATGGGGCGCTGTACAACGCGATCGTGCACCACCGCGAGCAGGCCAAAGCCGTGGTCGACGCCGTCACCGCGTACGACGCGACGCTGCCGGTCCTCGGGCTCCCCGGTTCGGTGTTCCTCGAGGAGGCCGAGCGGGCCGGGCTCCGCACTGTCGCAGAGGCTTTCGCAGACCGCGCCTACACCCCGCAGGGGACGCTGGTCTCGCGCTCGGAGCCCGGCGCGGTGCTCTCCGACCCCGACGCGGTCGCGCAGCGGGTCTTGATGATGGTCACCGACGGCACCGTCGCAGCGGTGGACGGCTCGCGGGTCGACGTCCGGGCCGAGTCGATCTGCTTGCACGGCGACTCACCCGGTGCGGTCGCGATGGCCACCGCGGTATCGACGATGCTGCGCACCAACGATATCGACGTCACCGCCTTCGTCTGATGCGTATCCTCTCGGCCGGTGAGAGCGCTGTGCTCGTCGAGTTCGACGGACTGGACGAGACGATGGCCCACTATCGCGCGCTGGCAGCCGACCCGCCATTTGCTGTCATCGATCTGGTTCCTGCCGCGCGGAGCGTGCTGGTGATGTTCGACGGGACGAGGCAGCCGGTCCTGGACTGGATCTCGGCCACCGACCCCGTCGACCCGAGCACGGCAGACCGGACCGAGACCGTCACGATCGAGGTGGTCTACGACGGCGCAGACCTCGACGCGGTTGCCCGCCTGACCGGCCTGTCCACCGCGGACGTCGTTGCAGCTCACACCGGTCAGAGGTGGACGGTGGCATTCGGCGGCTTCGCGCCCGGTTTCGGCTACCTCGTCGGCAGCGACTCGCGACTGCACGTCCCGCGCCGCACATCGCCGCGGACCAGCGTTCCTCCTGGTTCGGTGGGGCTGGCAGGGGAGTTCTCGGGCATCTATCCGCGGCCGTCCCCGGGCGGGTGGCAGCTGATCGGGCACACCGACGCGCAGTTGTGGAATCTCGATCGGGATCCACCGGCCCTGCTGCGCCCGGGCACCGAAGTCAGATTCGAGCAAGCATGAAAGCCCTCACCATCGTGCAGCCCGGGCCGCTGTGCACCGTCCAGGATCGGGGCAGGCCGGGGCACGCGTCGATCGGAGTGGGGCGCTCGGGTGCTGCGGATCTGCGCTCGCACGATGCAGCGAACAGACTGGTGGGCAACAACTCCGACGCCGCCACTCTGGAAGTGACGTTCGGCGGTCTCCGCCTGCGTGCCGAGTTCGACGTTCTGATCGCCGTTACCGGGGCGCATGTGATCTGCCGCGTGGACGGCACCGTGCAGGGACTGCATTCGACGCTCGCGGTCCGAGCCGGTCAGGAACTCGAATTGTCCACACCTACCTGGGGCCTGCGCAGCTATCTGGCCGTGCGGGGTGGGATCGACGTCCCGGCAGTTCTCGGTAGCCGTGCGACGGACACGATGTCCGGTCTCGGGCCTGCGGCGATCTCCCCCGGCGACGTGCTCGCCATCGGCGACGACAGCGAGCTGTGGCCCGCCGCGGACTTCGTGCCGCCGCCGTCGAACGGGGCCACACTGCACGTCACGTTCGGGCCGCGCGAGAACTGGTTCACCGAACGGGCCAGGTCGCTTCTGCTGGCACAGCCGTGGACGGTCACGCAGGACACCGATCGAGTCGGGATCAGGCTCGACGGCTCCGAGCCGCTGACCCGTGCCATCGACAGCGAATTGCCCAGCGAAGGAACGATTCTCGGATCCCTACAGGTGCCGCCGTCCGGGCAGCCGGTGCTCTTTCTCGCCGACCACCCCGTCACCGGCGGCTACCCGGTGATCGCCGTCGTCACCGCGGCAGACGTGTGCGCCGCAGCGCAACTCACGCCGGGAACGACCGTCCATTTCCGCCGGGCCCACTGATCCCCGCCGCTGCCGATCGACCGGCGCGCCCGTTCTGCAGACCTCACACCCGCAATCACGCGAGAGCCGGTGTGTGAGGTCGCCACAAAGGGTGTGAGGTTCGCGAGGAGAACGTCCGACTACGCCCGACGCTGCCGCGCGATATCGGCCAGCACGACGCCCGCGGCCACGGATGCGTTGAGCGATTCCACCGGCCCAGCCATCGGGATCGACAGGATGTGATCGCAGGTCTCGCTGACCAGACGCGACAGGCCCTTGCCCTCGGATCCGACGACGATGACGACCGGACCTGTGCCGTCGAAGGTGTCGAGGTCGGTGTCGCCGCCAGCGTCGAGGCCGACAACCGTGACACCCTTGGACTGCCAATCCTTCAGTGTGCGAGTCAGATTGACTGCGCGTGCGATCGGAAGCCGCGCAGCCGCGCCTGCGCTGGTCCGCCACGCGACGGCCGACACGCTCGCGCTGCGACGCTGCGGGATCACGACGCCGTGGCCGCCGAACGCACCCACTGAGCGCACCACCGCGCCGAGATTGCGTGGGTCGGTGATGTTGTCGAGAGCCACGAACAGCGCGGGCTCCTGATGCGTGCGCGCGTTCGAGAGCAGATCGTCGGGGTGCGCGTAGCGGTAGGGCGGCACCTGCAGCGCAAGGCCCTGGTGTAATCCGTTGGCGCTGAGCTTGTCCAGGTCCGAGCGGGGAACCTCGAGGATGGAGATGCGTGCGTCTCCGGCCCGTTGAACGGCTTCCTTGAGCCGCTCGTCACTGTCGGTACCCACGGCGACCCACAGGGCCGTCGCAGGCACTCCCGCGCGCAGGCACTCCACAACCGGGTTGCGGCCGAGCACTACCTCGGGGCCGTCCTCTGCCTTGCGTCCGGCCGGTCGGCCACCCGCCCGGCCTGCTCCGCCGCGGTTCTGTGCGGACTTCTCCGCGAGCTTGGCCCGACGCGCAGCGGGATGTTTGGTGCGCTCGGACGCAGGTGGCGTAGCGCCTCGCCCTTCGAGACCCTTACGACGCTTGCCTCCGGAACCGGCGACCTGCCCCTTCTTGGTGCCGTCCTTGCGGACTGCGCCGCGTCTACTCGAATTGCCTGCCATCACAAACCTGCTTCGTCGGTCTTGCTCGTACCCAGCGACCATTCGGGCCCGTTGGGTGTATCTGTCACGTCTACCCCGGCCTGAGCCAGTCTTGTTCGTATGTCGTCTGCGGCGGCCCAGTCCTTGGTCGCCTTTGCCGTTGCTCGACGCTCGAGCTCGGCCTCGACCAGAACGCCGAGGGCGCTGAGAGCTGCTGCGTCGGAACCACTGTCGTTGGTCCAGTGGGGATCGAGCGGGTCGACGCCCAGGATGTCCAGCATCGCCCGCACACTGCCTGCGTACTCCACTGCCGCCGGTAGATCGCCGGACTCGAGCGCGGTATTGCCGAGCGTGACGGTGGCGTGAATCTCGGCCAACGCCTTGGGAACTCCCAAGTCGTCATCGAGGGCCTCGGCAAATCCGGTGGTCCACTTGCCCATCGGTACCTCACCGGCCCGTTCGACGGCTCGCTTGACGAACCCTTCGATGCCCCGATACGTCACGGCGGCGGTCTCGAGCGCCGTATCGGAGTACTCGAGCATCGAGCGATAGTGCGCGCCGCCGAGATAGAACCGAAGCTCTTGCGGCCGAACATTTTTGAGCACATTCGGTACCGAGAGAACATTGCCGAGAGATTTCGACATCTTCTCTCCGCCCATCGTCACCCAGCCGTTGTGCAGCCAGTACCGCGAGAAGCCGTCACCGGCCGCCATCGACTGCGCCCGCTCGTTCTCGTGGTGCGGGAACACCAGATCGAGCCCTCCGCAGTGAATGTCGAAATCCGCACCGAGGTAGTTCTCGGCCATGGCCGAGCATTCGAGGTGCCAGCCCGGACGGCCGTCACCCCACGGCGTCGGCCACGACGGCTCGCCGGGCTTCGCGCCCTTCCACAGAGTGAAGTCGCGGGGATCACGCTTGCCCTCCGCGACGCTCTCACCCTGGTGCACGTCGTCGAGCTTGTGACCGGACAGCGCGCCGTACCCCGGAAAGCTCTGCACGGAGAAGTACACGTCCCCGCACTCGTCGGCGTAGGCGTGACCGCGTTCGATCAAACGCTCGATCAACTGGACCATCTGTGTGATGTGCCCGGTGGCGCGCGGCTCCGCCGACGGCGGCAGTACCCCGAGTCGGTCGTAGGCCCAGGTGAAGGAACGCTCGTACGTCGCAGCCCACTCCCACCACGGACGACCGGCGTCTCGGGCCTTGTTCAGAATCTTGTCGTCGATGTCGGTCACATTGCGAACGAAGGCGACGTCGTAATCGTGCGCCAGCAACCACCGCCGCAGTACGTCGAAGGCGACACCGCTACGCACATGGCCGATATGAGGTTCGCCCTGCACCGTCGCCCCACACAGGTACACCGATGCATGGCCAGGGACCAAGGGGGTGAATTCCCGCAAGGCCCTCGTCTCGGTGTCGTGTAGGTGAAGGGTCACGACCAGCAATGCTACCGGTGGTATTACCCCGTCACGACAAGTGCGGTCGCGACGGCCGCGATTCCTTCACCTCGGCCGGTCAGCCCGAGGCCGTCGGTGGTGGTCGCAGACACCGATACCGGTGCACCGAGCACGCGGGAGAGAACCTCCTGCGCTTCGACGCGGCGCGGCCCGATCTTCGGCCGATTACCGATGATCTGCACCGCCGCGTTCTCGATCGCGTACCCGTCGGCGTCGAGCAGACGTTTGACCTCGGTCAACATTGCCGCTCCGCTGACCCCGTCCCATTCCGGACGCCCAGTGCCGAACACCGAACCGAGATCGCCCAGGCCCGCCGCCGACAGCAACGCGTCGCACAGGGCGTGGGCGGCGACGTCTCCGTCGGAATGCCCGTCGAGCCCATCCGCGTCCTCGAACAGCAAGCCGGCCAGCCAACACGGCCGACCGGGCGCGATGGGATGAACATCGGTGCCGATGCCGACTCTCATAGTTCGCCTTTCACGAGCGCCTTCGCCAGCAGCAGATCGAGTGGGGTGGTGATCTTGAACGCGAGCTCGTCGCCGATGATGGTGTGCACCGTCTCGCCGATGCGCTCCACCAAGCCCGCGTCGTCGGTGGAGATGTCCGTGGTCGCGTCGTAGGCGCGGCGTAGCACCTCGGCGGCGAAGCCCTGAGGGGTCTGCACCGAGCGCAGACTCGCGCGATCGGGGGTGCCGATCACCGCGCCCATGATGTCGACGGATTTGATCGTGTCGACGACCGGAAGGACCGGGATGACGGCGGAGCGGCCTGCTCGTACCTCGGCCACGACGCGAGCGATCAACGTCGGCGGGGTCAGTGCGCGAGCGGCGTCGTGGACGAGCACGACGGCGGCGTCGCCGACGGCATCGAGGCCGGCTCGCACCGAATCGGTGCGCTCGAGACCACCTGCCACGACGATCACATCGGCACCGACATGGTCACGGGCGGCATCGACCAGATCCGCAGGAACGATGACGACGATGCGATCGACCGCACCGGAGGCTCGAAGCCCGTCCACGGACCGCGTCAGAAGAGAGTCGGTACCCAGACAGACGAATGCCTTCGGCTCGTCGAATCCGAGCCGAAGGCCTTTGCCTGCAGCGGGTACCAGGGCGACCACGTCGCCGGAAGTACCGTTCACTCTGAGAAAACTGTCGATCTACGACGCTGTTGCGAGAACTTCGTCGAGCATGGTGTCGGCCTTGGCCTGGTCGGTTCCTTCCGCCAGTGCCAGCTCACCGACCAGAATCTGACGTGCCTTGGCGAGCATGCGCTTCTCGCCTGCCGACAGTCCACGATCCTGTTCGCGTCGCCACAGATCGCGGACGACCTCGGCTACCTTGTTGACGTCACCGGAAGCCAGCTTCTCCAGGTTCGCCTTGTAGCGGCGCGACCAGTTGGTGGGCTCTTCGGTGTGCGGTGCGCGGAGCACCTGGAAGACTCTGTCGAGGCCTTCTTGCCCGACGACGTCGCGAACGCCTACGTACTCCGCATTGTCTGCGGGGACTCGAACGGTGAGGTCGCCTTGCGCAACCTTCAGAACGAGATACTCTCTCGGTTCACCCTTGATGGTGCGTGTCTCTATCGCTTCGATCAGCGCCGCTCCGTGATGGGGGTAAACGACGGTGTCTCCGACCTTGAAAATCATGTGACAAGTGCCCCTTTCGATTTACCCAGAATACCACGCCCAATATCAACGGTGCAGGTCAGGGGCATAGTGGCACCGAATCAGGGGTTGACACAGACGCGGCGACGTGTATCCGGGGCCACATCGAGGACCGTGCCGTTCCGCATCCTCACTTGGCGGCAGGCACCCTTACCTGGCATCCTTCGGCCGGTGGTGGACCCCACGAGCGGCCGGTGGACGAGAACTACTACTCTCCCTAGTGGACAATATGGACCGAGCCGGCCCGGCACCACATGGAGGACGACCGAAGTGACTGCAATCGACGCTGCGACACCGCTTGGCCGCCACCGCAGAACGGCCGCCGCCCTCGCTCTTCTGGCCGGAGGTGCGTTGGCCCTCACTGCGTGCGGCGCAGGTCAGATTTCCCAGACGGCAAGTCAGGTGGCCGCGGTCAACGGCAACTCCGTTGATGTCGGAGACATTCAACTGCGCAATGTCCATGTGGTGTACCCCAACTCGGAGGAATACAGCATCGAGCCGGGCGGCACCGTCGAGCTCGGCTTCACGGCCATCAACTCCAGCCCGGCCGTCACCGACGAACTGACCGACATCTCCTCTCCCGAGGCTCAGATCACCATCGTCGACGAAGCGGAATCGGGCAGCAACGAGATCCAGCCGTTGACTGCTCTCGGTGCAGGCTCACCCGCGGACACTCAGCTCGACGATCCGCTGGTGCCGATCCAGCTGATCAAGGTCGAGATGGCAGACATCAGCGAAAATGTTCGGCCCGGCCTGACGCTGCCGGTCACCTTCGAGTTCGCGAATGCAGGCGAGGTCGTCGTCAACGTACCGGTCGATGCAGGGCACGAGCTGGAGCGTTCCGAGGACGCAGTCACCGAGCACAGCGGAGGACACTGACCCCTCGCGGCCCAGGTCGCGCGGTACTGTCGGTGCCGATCGTTAGGCTCCCGGCGTGGTCAAACTGAAGTCGAGCTACCGCTGTTCCGCATGTCATCACTCCGTCTCGAAGTGGGTCGGCCGCTGTCCCGAATGCGGCGACTGGGGCTCGATGGACGAGGTGGCGGCCACCGCAGCTCCGCTGACGTCTCGTGCAGGCGCGTCTGCACTGCGTTCCGGGGGCGGGGCCATGATCCCGACGACGCCTGCGGCCGCTCTGACCACCATCAGCAGCGCCACCTCGCAGGCCAACACCACCGGTATCGACGAGTTCGACCGCGTCCTCGGCGGCGGATTGGTGCCCGGTTCGGTGGTGCTGCTTGCCGGTGAACCCGGAGTCGGCAAATCCACCCTGCTACTCGAGGTGGTTCACCGTTGGGCCCGCTCGGCACCGGATCGACGCGCGCTCTACGTCACGGGCGAGGAGTCCGCGGGGCAGGTCCGGTTGCGTGCCGACCGCACCGGTGCCGTGCACGAGCGCGTCTTTCTCGCCGCCGAGTCGGATCTGGCCACTGTGTTCGGACACGTGGAACAGGTCGCGCCGAGCCTGCTGATCGTCGATTCGGTACAGACGATGCTCGCCGCGGACGTCGACGGCGTCATCGGCGGTGTCACCCAGGTTCGCGCCATCACCAGCGCCTTGACCACGCTGGCCAAAACCACCGGAGTCGCGGTACTGCTCGTCGGACACGTCACCAAGGAAGGCGCGGTGGCCGGCCCGCGTTCCCTCGAGCATCTGGTCGATGTGGTGCTCAATTTCGAGGGTGACAAGCACTCCACCCTGCGGATGATTCGCGGAGTCAAGAATCGGTTCGGTGCCTCCGACGAGGTCGGATGCTTCGAGTTGCGGGAGACCGGAATCGTGGGCATCAGCGATCCATCCGGATTGTTCCTGCATCACCGAGGCGACTCGGTACCCGGGACGGCCGTCACCGTCACCATGGACGGCAAACGGCCGTTGCTGGCGGAGCTGCAGGCCCTGATCGTCGACACCGCGATGCCCTCTCCCAGGCGTGCGGTCAGCGGACTCGACCATGCCCGCGTGGCGATGATCCTGGCCGTCCTCGAACGGCGGTGCGGGGTCAGGGTGTCCAAGGCCGAGGTCTATGCGGCCACCGTCGGTGGCATGCGTACCAGCGAACCCTCGGCCGATCTTGCGCTCGCGGCCGCTGTGGCGTCCGCCGTTCGCGATCAGCCCCTGCCCTCGGGCATGGTCATTCTGGGCGAGGTCGGTCTGGCAGGAGAGGTGCGCCGCGTCGCGGGGTTGGGTCGCCGTCTCGCCGAAGCTGCGCGCCTGGGCTTCAACTACGCCATCGTTCCCCAGGACGCCGGACCCATCCCCGACGGTATCAAGGTCAAGACAGTCACCAACGTCGGCGAGGCGTTGACCTACACACGTATGCGACCCGTATGACGGGCCCGTATGACACCGGGCAGTATTCTTTATCGGGCTGTCCGCACGGAGCAGCGCAGTAGTGTTTGTTCGCACGCGAAGTATCCACAGCACGAGCTGAGATCCACTGCGTTCGGTCGACACGCTGACACGACACGAGGGGGTTGGCCATGGACAGCTCGACACCGTCCCCAGCGTTGCGCGAGACCATCGCCCGGCTCGCACCGGGAACTGCCTTGCGTGACGGTCTCGAACGAATTCTGCGGGGGCGCACGGGCGGATTGATCGTTCTCGGCTACGACGAGGAAGTCGAGTCGATCTGCGACGGCGGTTTCGAGCTCGATGTCGAGTTCGCACCGACCAGGCTGCGTGAGTTGTCCAAAATGGATGGCGCAGTAGTGCTTTCGACCGACTGCACGCGCATCGTTCGCTCCAACGTCCAGCTGGTACCGGACCACACGATCCCCACCGTCGAGTCCGGTACCCGGCACCGCGCCGCCGAGCGCACCGCGATGCAGACCGGGTATCCCGTGGTCTCCGTGAGTCAGTCGATGAGCATCGTCAGCGTCTACATCGGCGGCATCAGACACGTCGTCGAGGGCTCGGCCACCATCCTCTCGCGCGCCAATCAGGCCGTTGCCACCCTCGAGCGTTACAAGGCGCGGCTGGACGAGAACACGCGGCAACTCTCGGTCGTCGAGATCGAAGACTTCGTGACCTTGCGCGATGCGTTGACCGTCGCACAGCGGCTGGAGATGGTGCGGCGAGTGTCGGTGGAGATCGAGCAGAACGTCCTCGAACTCGGCACCGACGGACGCCAGCTCGCCCTTCAGCTCGAGGAACTGTTGGGCGACAACGACGTCGATCGTCAGCTGATCGTGCGAGACTACTTGGCCGGTAACGAACCGTCGAGCACCACCGGGGTGGAGAAGGCACTCGCCGCCCTCGACAAGCTGACCGATGTCGATTTGCTGGACCTGACGACTCTCGCTCGCGCGTTCGGCTATCCCGCGACCATCGAGGCCCTCGACACCCCGATGAGTCCCCGGGGGTACCGAGTACTGACCCGGGTTCCGCGACTGCAGTTCAGCCAGATCCACCGTCTCGTCGGCGCGTTCGGCACGCTGCAGGGGCTGCTCGCCGCCACCGCCGCCGACCTGCAATCGGTCGACGGCATCGGTGGGCTGTGGGCCAGGCACATCCGAGAAGGTCTGTCCCGGCTGGCCGAGGCCTCGATCTCGGGGCCGTACGACTAGAACACCGTACGACTTGTCAAGACCTTGTTCAGCGCTTCTTGGTCCCCGGTAGGAACCCGGCGTCGATCACGGCTTTCACGTACGGTCGCACACTGGTGATCAGCTCCTCGGCATCCGGGACATCGCGCCAGACGGCCGAGGCCATCACATCGGTGCGCTCCTCGATGTGATGGTCGAGCGCGACCCCGTCCTCTGTCAGCGTCTCTCCCTCGGAGGAGATGGTGAGCAGCCCGCGTGTCGCGAGTCGTTCTGCAGCACTTCCCCATTCGCTTTCGGACCACTGCCGCGTCAGCTGCGTGATCCGCTTGCCGAGTGCTCGACGGCCGGGCTCCGGTGCGGTGCGGTGCGCCTCGTGGAAAACGGCGGCTTCCGTGGGATCGAGTTCCGAGTCGATCAATGCAGCGAGGTGCCCGTCCCCACGCCACTCACGCAGAACGGTTATCGAGTGCCACAGGGCGAGGTGTGGTACCTCGGGGCGATCGGCGGCATGCCACGCGGCCGAGAGCGGTCGTCCTGCGAAGGATGCCGCGTCGCCGATCTCACGCAGACGATCCGCGATCGTCGCGATCTCCTTGTCTGCGGCGAGGGTGCCCAGGGCGGTGCCGATGACCGAATCCAGCAGCGTCCATCGACGTTCGGAGATCGTGTCGAGACCGACGGCCACGGCGGCCGGCCAGACGCGCTCGATGAGCGCCGGGTTGAAGTTGTAGAACGCCGCAGCAACGACGCTCGGTGCGCACTGCCCCATCGGGGCAGCGCGTGCACCGACGTACCACGCGTGACCGTCGAGACCGGTGTCCTCGTACGCCGACGCCAGCTCCGGATTGAAATAGGAGGTGACGTGGAAAGGCTCGAGGGTTCGGTAGGCGGCGCGGGCGAGCGCGGTCGGCGTGGTCATGACTACCGAACATACTCGAGAGCGCCCCGCTGCGGAGCCGGAGCCGACAGTCAGCCGGTGATGTTGAACGGCTCCGGCACGCTCTTGAGCTCGCCGAGTTGCGCGATCGCCTGGTAGGCACCGACGCCGACGGGGATGCGTTCGTCGCCGCATCCGGGAACCGAATTGGTTCCGGACCACTTGACCGTGAAACCTGCTTGCTCGCCCGGCTTGAACGTCCGGAGATCGGATGCCGCGTTGGGGAAGCAATCGATGTTTGACCAGATGCGCTGATTGTCGAGGGTGTAGACGAGCGCTTGCTGCAATCCGGCACCGACATCGCGTTGGCATTCGGTCGAACCGATGTTGGTGATGATCACCGTGAACACAGGCTCTTCACCCAGCCGGTAGGTGGCCTTGTCGGGCGTCACCTTGATCGCGAGGGACTGATCCGGGCACTGGTTGGAGATCACCGGGGCCGGCGCACCGCTGTCGGTCGCCGCCGTGGAACCACCGCCGGCGGAGTCGGAACCGCCGCCGGAGCCCCCGGAACCCGAACCACCGGAACCGCCCGAACCACCCGACCCGCCGCCTGAGCCTCCGGAATCGCCGGGGGTGGCAGTGGAGCTCGGTGACGGCAGAGCCGAGGTGGTGGACGGTGCGACGACACCGGCGGGAGCGGCTTCGGGGTCGTCGGAGCGGCCACTGAGCGAGGCGATGAACCACACGATCAAGCCCAGGACGACAACGGCCGCACCGATGGCGAGCGCGCGGCGTCGCCAGTAGATTTCGGGAGGCAATGGCCCGGTCGGTTCCAACACGAATCAACCGTATGCGGCCGGAGGCAACCTATCCCTGAGCCCACGCGGCGTGTCGCGGGAGCGAAACCGTCGGTTCCCCGGTCCAGATGGGTTCAGGCGGGCTGTTCGCCGATCTCGCCGATGACCTCACGCAGTTGCACGCGCCCCTTGGACAGCTGATAGGTGAGCCCGACGATCGCCAGATCGCCTGCCGCGACCGTCTCGGCCACGATGCGTGAGCGCTGCATCAGCAGGTTGCCGGTCTCCTGGACGTGCCGTGCCTCGAACTCGTCGACGGCTTCGTGACCGTCGCGGCGGGCCGAGAGCACGGACGGAGTGACGCGCTCGACGACATCGCGGATGTATCCACCGGGGACGTCTCCGCTACCGAGTGCGTCGACAGTCGCCTGGACCGCGCCGCAGTGATCGTGGCCGAGGACGACGATCAGCGGCGCTTTGAGCACAGCGACTCCGTACTCGATGGAGCCCAGAACGGCCGAGTCCACCACGTGACCGGCAGTGCGCACGACGAACATGTCACCGAGGCCCTGATCGAAGATGATCTCGGCTGCAACACGGGAATCGGCGCATCCGAACAGGATGGCACCGGGGTGCTGAGCGCTTTCGAGGCGAGCACGGTCCTCGACGCCCTGCGAGGGGTGCAGGACCTCTCCGGAGACGAACCGTTGGTTGCCTTCCTTGAGTGACTTCCAGGCAGCGATAGGATTCGAAGCAGGCATGGGTTTCATTGTGCACGTGCATCCGGTTACCGGCGAGTCGGGTTTTCGGGGGGTGCAACCGACTGCACACCGAGAGAGGGGCACCAGAAGTTGCCGATCGATGCCGAAGCTCTGCTCGGGTGGTTCGACACCGACGGGCGCGACCTGCCGTGGCGCCGCCCCGGCGTGAGCGCGTGGCAGATCCTGATGAGCGAGATCATGCTGCAGCAGACGCCGGTAGTGCGAGTCGCGCCGATCTGGGAGCAGTGGGTGCAGCGGTGGCCGGTCCCGTCGGCGATGGCCGCATCCTCGCAGGCCGAGGTGCTGCGTGCGTGGGGCAAGTTGGGTTATCCGCGTCGGGCATTGCGGTTGCACGAATGCTCTCGGGTGCTCGCCGCGGATCACGGCGACGAGGTGCCGAGCGATGTCGAGACATTGTTGAGCTTGCCCGGCATCGGCGCCTACACCGCCAGGGCTGTTGCCTGTTTCGCATACGGCCAGCGAGTGCCTGTGGTGGACACCAATGTCCGACGCGTCGTCGCCCGCGCGTTGCATGGCAACGCCGAGCCCGCGAACCCCTCCACCACAAGGGATCTGGCCGATATGGAAGGCCTGCTCCCGACGAGTGTCCCCCGCGCCGCCAGATACTCGGCAGCGGTGATGGAACTGGGCGCACTGATCTGCACCGCCAAGAATCCGGCCTGTCTGTTGTGCCCGCTACCGCAGTGCGCCTGGATCGAGGCAGGTAGGCCCGCGCACACCGGGCCTGCGAAGAAGGTACAGAAGTTCGCCGGCACCGACCGTCAGGTCCGCGGCAAGCTCATGTCGGTTCTGCGTGAGAGCCCCGGCCCCGTCGAGCGGGCTCGGCTCGACATCGTCTGGCCGACCGATCCGACCCAACGCGATCGTGCGCTCGATTCCCTGCTGACCGACGGATTGATCGAACAAACCGAATCGGGCCTGTTCGCTCTCGCAGGCGAGGGTTCGGACGGCTGAGATCAGCGACCGGTCCGGTCAGGCAGTCACCGCCCCGGGTCACCTCGGGTGACGGCATCGAAAGCGGGCGGCAGGCAGGTGACTCCATCGCCGGCGAGGAAGTGGCCCGCGCCGGGGACGATCTGCACCGTCGTCTCGAGCAGTCGAGCCAGGCGATCGGTGTGCGCGAGCGGAACGATCGGATCATCGTCCGAGCGCAGAACCGAGATCGAACCGACACGATCGGCCATCCCGGACAGCGTCACGCCGCCGGCAACGAAGCCGTCGAGATCGGGTAGCGCCGGTAGCGGGTCGACGAACCCTGCAACCAACACGAGTGCCCCCATCCGCCACGGCCCCACGAGGGTGGCGAGGTGCCGCAGGACGGCAAGAGAGCCCAGACTGTGCGCGACCACGATCGTGTCGGGTCCCGGCGTCCCGAGCGTGGCAGCTACCTGTGCCGTCCAACGGTCCCGGTCCGGCGACGCAGGATCGGGTAGTGCAGGGATGAGCGTGGGGATTCCCGCACTGTCGAACCGGTCGGCGAGCCAACCGAACCAATGATCCTCGGGCGTCGCCTTGTAGCCGTGGAAGATCACGGCTCGTCTGCTGGTTGTGTGTGCCATGCTGCCGGACGATAGGGGTTGACGCCGGCGAGAAGGTCAAGTCAGGGAGGCAACAGATGTTGATCAGCGAGCTCGCCGCGCGAACCGGGGTGTCGGCGCGCGCCCTACGCCACTACGACAGTCACGGGGTACTCGTTCCCCATCGCGATCCCAACGGCTACCGGGTGTACGCCGAGTCCGACGTACCGCGGGTGCTGCAGATCAAGACCATGATCGGCGCTGGGCTCGCGATGGCCACCATCGGCCGGTACCTCGACTGCGCACGAACCGGCGACCACGGCGTCACCCTGGACATGTGCCCTCGACTCCGCGCAGAGGTGGACGCGATCGCCAGCCGCCTCGAGCGAGAACACGCCGCACTCGAGCAGACACGGACGCGTCTCGGCGCACTGACCTCGTAGCCCGACGCCGTCCGCGATGCCGCTACCGAGAGAGAAATTCGATGATCGCGGCATTGACCGCGTCGGGGCGTTCGAGGTAGCCGAAGTGGCCGGTGTCGGCGATTTCGACGTACTGCGCTCCTGGTATCGCTGCGGCCACGTCGCGGCACTGCTGCACCGGAATCATCCGATCGTCGGCGAAACCGATGACCAGAGATTTCGCCGAAATCTGTCGATACGCCGTCAATCGATCTGTCCCGGCACGCATTTCGAGTCCGATCTGCGCCCGCATGCCCGCAGTCTTGCGGCCACCCGAGTACTCGAGAACCGCCAGCCAATCACCGATCGCGGCGTCGTCGGCCAGGGTCTTCGGTGAAAAGTTCTGCATCGCAGTCATCGCCGCCCGATACGAGGCGGGTAGTTCGATTCCCGCATCGTGCACGTCCTTCTCGGCCTTCGACAGATGCGCACGGAACGCGGTGGTCCTACCGAACGTGGCCATCATCACCGCGTGCGAGACCAGATCCGGCCGGGCCAAGGCCAGTTCCTGCGTGACGCGGGCACCCATCGAGGTGCCGACCACACGTGCCTGCCCGCCGCCGAGGTGCTCGATGAGAGCAGCGGTATCGGCGACCAGGTCGTCGAGCGTCATCCCTCCCGCGCACTCCGAAGATGGTGCGATACCACGATTGTCGAAGGTGACGACGCGATATCCACTCTTCACCAGGGCCGGAACCTGATGGGTACGCCACACGCGGCCCGGGCTTCCGGTGCCCATCACCAACACCACCAGTGGGCCATCGCCGGTGACGTCGTAGTTGAGGTCGATTCCGTTGAGCTTCGCGAGCGGCATTCGGCTCACTCTAGTGTGCGCAGGAACGCCTCGACCGCCACTCGATACTGTTCGGGCGCTTCGTCGTGGATCAGGTGCGCAGCCTGTTCGATCAGCACATATGTCGATCCGGGCCTGCGCGAGTGCATCCGACTCATCTGACCGGCCGGAGTGATGGTGTGTTCGCCCTCGATCAGCAGAACCGGAGCGTCGACGCGATCCCACTCGTCCCAGAAGTGCCTCGTCCCCCATTCCTGCGAGATCGCTTCGAAGGTATCGATCTCGCCGTGCAGCCGCCATCCCTCGTCACTGCGCTCGAAAGAGTCCAGAAAGTACTGCCCTGCAACATCTCCGAAGTACCTTAGGACAGCGTCGGCAGCGGGAAACGGCTGCGGCCAGGCCCGCATCATCGCGGCCCAGTCGTCGGCGGTGCGGCCCCGGAAATCCGGTGCGATGTCCTCGACCACGAGGGCAGTGACCAAGTCGGGTCGACGCGCCGCCGCACACCAGCCGTGCAGCGCTCCCATCGAATGACCGATCAGCACACTCGGACCGAGGGTCTCCAGATGCTCGAGAAGGTCGGTCACGAAGGCTTCGGTCGTCAGCTCCGGCGTCGGCGGCCGTCGATGGCCCGGTGCGTCGTAGGTGTGCACGTGCCCGAATTCTCGAAGCCAGGGAACCTGTCGACGCCACGTGGCTGCACTGCCCATCAGCCCGTGCAGCAGCAGTATCGAACGGCCGGATCCACCCTCGTCGTAGAGCATCGTTGCCGAGCATATCGGCGGAGTAATCTCGCGAGCATGTCCATTGTGAAGATCAACGCCATCGACGTCCCCGAGGGCGCGGGACCCGAACTCGAGAAGCGCTTCGCCGCGCGGGCAGGCTCGGTCGACGGCTCCCCCGGTTTCCTCGGTTTTCAGCTGCTCCGGCCGGTCAAAGGTGAGTCACGCTATTTCGTCGTCACCCAGTGGGAAGACGAGGAGTCGTTCCAGGCATGGTCTGCCGGACCGTCGAGGCAGGCTCACGCCGGAGAGCGCAGCGGAAAACCGGTCTCCGCCGGCGCATCGCTGCTCGAATTCGAGGTAGTACTGGACGTGCCTGCTCCGTCCTGAGCCGAAGGAGTGCCGACGCAGCGCCATTGATCCGGATCAAATGTGTTGGCGGGCAAGCTCCCACTCGAGTTTCGTCGGCATCTCCGAATCCAGTCTGATCACCGCGTCGGCCAGGAACTCTGCGGCCATGGGCTCACCGAGAAAATAGCCCTGGGCTCCGTCGCAGCCCAACAGTCGAAGCGCATCGAGCGTGCCCGCGTCCTCGACGCCCTCGGCCATCACCCGCATCCCGAGGCTTCGAGCCAGGTCCACGGTCGAGCGCACGATCGAGGCATCCGTGTCGTCGGTGTTCATCTTCGACACGAACGAGCGGTCGATCTTGAGTGTCTGAACCGGCAAGCTCTGCAGATAGGCCAACGAGCTGTAGCCGGTGCCGTAATCGTCGATGGCAATGGTGACACCCAGCGCACGCAGGGATGTCAACGCGTTCACCGAGCGCACCGGGTCGGTCATCGCTGTGGTCTCGGTGACCTCGAATTCCAGGGCGTGCGCTGGAACGGAATACTTGGCCAGCGCCGCGGAGACCTGTTCCACGAGCGTCTCGTCCAGCAGGTTCCGAACCGAGAGGTTCACCGACACCGACACGGTGATGCCGCGTCGACGTAGGGCGCTGCACTGCGCAAGAGCTTCGTCGAGCACGAGCGCGGTGATGGCAGGCAACATGCCGGTGCGCTCGGCGTCGGGCAGGAAGATCGACGGACCGATCAGACCTTCACGCGGATGTTGCCACCGCAGCAGCGCCTCGAGGCGATCCACGCTGCCGGACGCCAGATCCAGACACGGTTGGAAGAACACCCGCAGCTGACGATCACGAATCGCCTTGTCGAGCTCTCCCAGCAACCGCATCTGATTGTGCCGGTCGCGATCCATCTCGGGCTCGTACTGCCCCACGTGGGCGTGGCCGGCCTTGGTGGCTGTCAGCGCCACGTGCGCGCGCTGCAGCATCGCCTCGGCATCGACTGGATTGGCGTCCGCTGGATTGGCCTGCGCTGGATTGACCTCGGACTCCTGCGATCGATGAGGACACGCCACGGAATCCTGCGTCGAGGCGATTCCGACCGTCGCGTCGAGAGCAACATTGATGTCGTGCACGAACATCGTTCTGCTCACTGCGAACTGCAGCCGCACGGCAGTGTCGGCGATATCGATCTGGGTAGAGCGCCTGCGCATCGCCACGACGAACTGATCGCCTCCGAGACGGCCGACCAGATCGCCGGATCGAACCGAGGCGACCAGACGATGGCCGAACTCGCGCAGGACGGTGTCTCCGACGCTGTACCCGAAGGTCTCGTTGATCTGCGCGAAGCGATCGATGTCCACCACCAGGGTGAAGACCTCGGCGTCGCCTCGCGTGGCGAGCATGGTGTCCAACCGCTCACGGAGCAGGCGGCGGCTGGCGAGTCCGGTGACCGCATCAGTGCGGGCGACGTCCTCCAGCACTTCGGCCTGCCTGCGCAGCGTCCCGAGAAAACATGCCACCCGGCACCCTACGAGGCTGATGACCAGTGCGGAGGACACCACGATGACCCAACCCCACTGCCCGACGGGCACACCGCGGGCCAATTGCACTGCCATCACCAGCGGCGTGATGGCCACCGCGAGTGAGAGGCAGGCAAACCTCGCCCGACCGAATGCGAACGGGTTGGACCTGTCGACCCGCACGATCGTCTCGTCCGTGACGTGCACGGCGACCACTCCGAAGCACACATAGGCCGCCAGCCACAGCGTGTTCAGCGGGGTCGACCGGTAGAGCTCGGTGCTGGTGACCCCGGCATAGGTCGCGAAATCCGCCAGCACGAGAAGCCCGACGCCCACCGCGGCGGCGAGAAAGGGAACAGTGGTCGAGCGAGTCAGCAGATAGAGGATTACGACCAGCGTCAGTAGGAATACATCGACGGTGAGATACGCGGTGGCAGGCAGAGTCGCGATCGCAGAGGACAACGACTCACCCGAATCGTCGGAGATGACGAAAATCCAGGTGAAGAGGCCGACACCGACCGCGACGATCAGACCTTCCAGAAGTTCTTCACGCCCGAATACCAGCCCATTTTCGTCTGCCGCTCGGGCAACGCCGACGGCGATGAGCGCGTAGCCGAGAAGGTAGAACCCGTCTGCGGCCGAGAACGTCGGGACCCGCCCGTCGCCGACTTCCATCATGGCCACGAAAGCATCGGCGATACCCCAGCACCCGATACCGAGGGCCAGGTACTTCCACGCCTGCTTGTCCGGCCCGGATTCCTGCAGGTAGCGGCGGACGCAGACCACCACGGTGGCCAGAAGCACGATTGCGTAGATCGAGTTCTGGAGCAATCCAGCCGGGGTGATCGCGTACGCCGCCACCGCGAGCGCGCCCAGGCCCAGGAACCGCGTCCACGACACAGTGGGACCGATCCTTCCTGGGTCGGTCGGTGCGTACCGCGAACGTATGCATCAGCCGATCGAACCCGACGTTGTCCTCGATTCGTCACCGAGGAATCCACAGATGGGTCAAAAAGAAAACTATTTCAAACCCATCGATGGTTCGCCAGTCTCACATCGGGGTAACGACCCGTTCAGCTCTCCAGAGCTGCATCCAAGGTGATCTCGACGCCGGTGAGTGCCTTGCTGACAGGGCACGTTTCCTTTGCCGCCTGAGCTGCTTTGGCGAAACCGTCGGCGTCGAGGCCGTCCACCTCGCCTCGGACCGTCAGGGCGATACCGGTCAGCTTGAACCCTGGCTCGTCCGGACCGAGCGAGACATCGGCCGTGACCTCGAGACTCTGTGGAGTGCCGCCGGCCTCGGCGATCAGGGCCGACAACTGCATCGCGTAGCAGCTCGAATGGGCTGCGGCGATCAGTTCCTCCGGGCTGGTCGTGCCGTCGGCGTTCTCGGCCGCGCGCTTGGGAAACGACACGTCGAATGTAGCCGCGCCGGAACTGGACAGCTCGACTTGACCGGAACCTTGTTCCAGAGTGCCGTTCCAAGCTGTGCGTGAAGTACGAGTTGGCATCGAACCGATTCCTTCCGTTGTCGACCCTGTGCAGGGCCTCCACCCAGGCTAACCTCAGCGAGGTGGCGCAGCCATCGAGTGTGCGAATCCCGACACGAAGGGTGCGACAGGTGCGGAACTTCCTGCGGACGGCAGCGATGACCTCCAGCATGGTGGCGATCGCGGCAGTCACCTCGGCTCCCCCGGCCCAGGCCGATCGGCTCAGCGACTTCTACGACACACCGGTCGCCACGATCGATACCGCAACCCCAGGCGAGGTGGTCCGAGAACTACCGCTCGGCACGCCCAAAGGATTCGGACTGGGCTTCGACATCGAACGTATTCTCTATCGGTCCACAGACACCCACGACCGACCCATGACCGTCTCCGGCTACAGCGCTGTTCCCATCGCTCCGTGGCCGGGTCCCGGCCCGCGACCGGTGATCGCCTATGCACCCGGCACCTCCGGCATGGCCGATCGTTGCGCCGGATCCGCAGTCCTGGGAACCGTCGGCTCGTCGCCGGCGATCCTGCCACTGCTCCTGGCCGGATACCGCGTCGTCGCCACCGACTATCAAGGGCTCGGCACTCCCGGCGGACACACCTACCTCAACCGGCTGGCCTCGGGCCGAGCCCTGCTCGACGCAGCCAGAACAGCCGCCGACGATCCCTCGACCCCGGTGGTCCTGTTCGGCTACTCCGAAGGCGGTTTCGCTTCCGCAGCCGCGGCGGAACTCGCCGCCACCTACGCCCCGGAGGTGACCGTCGTCGGAGCGTACGTCGGCGCGCCGCCGGCGGACCCGAGGCTCAACATCGAGCCATTGGACAACACCGCCCTGGGCAGCGCGGTGCTCTTCGCAGTCGACGGCATGATCAACGCCTATCCGGAGCGGGCGGAGAGCATCCGCTCCCTCTTCCACCCCGACGGGCTCGCTGTGCTCGACGCCGCACAGGAATGGTGCACCACCGACTCCGCGGCCTCCGACATGGTGCACACCAGAGACCTCACCCGTGACGGCCGACCACTGACCGCGCACTCGGACGACCCCGCGCTGGCCGAGCTGACCGACGCCAACACTGTCGGACGCATCGCCCCCGCCATGCCGGTGTACCTTGCGCACGCAGTCGAGGACGACACCGTGCCGGTGGAGCAGAGCCGCACACTGCTACGACGCTGGCAAAGCCTCGGAGCCGACGTCACCTACCGGGAATACCAGTTCCCGACCCTCCCGTACCCGGGCACCAATCATCTTCCCGGGGCGCTGGCTGCCTACGAGGACGTGTTGCCCTGGATAGCTGGACTCGTCCGCACGGACTGAAACAACGCCCAGTAACACTGATCTCAGGCAAGAAATCAGGGTGTTCACCGAGGCGTCGAACACGGTGCCGTTGATTCACTCCGATCATGCGCATCGTGCACGCTCTTCTGACCGTCGCAGCAGTCCTGACCGCATCCCCGACGATGCCCGCCGATGACACCTCCTCGGACGTCGCGGTGCTCGCCGAGGAGCTGGGTCTGCCGGGGGTGGCTTTCCGGGTCGTCTCCGAAGACCGAGTGATCGAGAACATCGAGCTCGGAGTGGACGGCAACGGTGTCCCGGTCGACGCCCGCACACCGTTCGTGTGGGGTTCGGTATCGAAGTCGGTGACGGCTGCGACGGTGCACGCCCTCGTCGATCATCAGCGGCTGTCCCTCGAAGAATCCGTCAATTCTGTTCTACCGAAGAGCGATTCGATTCTCTCGGAGGAGGTCACGATCGAGGACCTGATCCACCACACCAGCGGACTACCCCACCAGGTGGACGACCTCGACCAGTGGGGACGTACGCAGCGGGCCCTCGACGTCGTGCCCACCCTCACCGTCACTGCCGCCGACCGCGGCACTTTTCGGTACTCCAGTTTGAATTATCTACTGCTGCAGGCGATCGTCGAAAAGGAAACCGGCGAACCGTTCGCGGAGGTCGTGGCTGGTGAGACCGGAGTTCACACCGCCGACGCCGTTGCACCAGGATACGTCCCGTTCTTCACCTTCCCCCGACGCGTCGACACCGGCATCGACGGTGCCGGTCTCGGCTACGGCTATCTCGGTGGTTCCATCGACGAGCTCTCGCGGTACGCCTCCCGGCAACTGACAGCTGCCGCGTCGAACACGCCCGAAACGGTGCCCACCGGCTCCGGTACGGCCTACGGGTACGGCTGGTACGTCGAAACTCTGCCCGACGGAACCGAGATGCGATGGCATTCCGGTGCCGTCCCCGGCTACTTCACGCATGTCGCACTGATCCCCGAACGCCATCTGGCCGTGGTCTTCGCGACCAACCGATACGGCGAACTCGAGGCCGACGCGCTTGCCTCTGGTGCCCGCTCGCTCGTACTCGCTCGACTCGGTATCGACGAGCCGCACGTCTCCGGCCTCGGGCACTACCACCTGGCGTTGATCGGATCGACTGCCCTCGCGCTGGCGCTGGCGGTATGTGCGACAGCGTCGCTGATCCGATTCCGAACTGCTCCCGGACGATGGGCACCCGCGCGCATCCTCGCTGCCCTCGGCGCAGGCGCACTGCTCTACTTCTCGCTACCCGCACTCGCCGGAGCGCCGATCTCGACCCTGGCCCGCTGGGCTCCGGATGTGACCCTGTTGTTCTGGATCGTGCTCGCCGAACTGGTTGTCATCGCTGGTGCGCTCGTCGCCCGGGCCGGACGGACCAGAAGCCCCAGGCACGACAACGGGCGACCCTCCGAAGAGGATCGCCCGTAGTCGGGTGCCGTGGAACTTACTCGCTGTCGCTGTCTCCGGTGGCCTTGGCCAGATCGACCGGGACCTCGTCGGGGACGATGATTGCCTTCTTCTCGCCGCGGAACGTGAACTTCGCGTCCTCGCCCGCGCCTTCGCCGTCCCAGTTCTCGACGTCGACCAGGATGATCTGGCCGGCTTCGATCTCGCCGAAGAGGATCTTCTCCGACAGCTGGTCCTCGATCTCGCGCTGGATGGTGCGACGCAGCGGCCGCGCACCCAGGACGGGGTCGAACCCGCGCTTCGCAAGCAACGACTTCGCCTTCTCGGTGACCTCGATGGCCATGTCCTTGTTCTTGAGCGCACCCTCGACTCGGCTCAGCATGAGATCGACCATCTGGATGATCTCGTCCTTGGTGAGCTGGTGGAACACGACGATGTCGTCGATACGGTTCAGGAACTCGGGACGGAAGTGCTTCTTGAGCTCGTCGTTGACCTTGAGCTTCATCCGCTCGTAGTTCGAGCCGGTGCCTTCACCCGAGGAGAAGCCGAGGCCCACTGCCTTCGAGATGTCCGAGGTACCCAGGTTCGAGGTGAAGATGAGCACGGTGTTCTTGAAGTCGACCGTGCGTCCCTGGCCGTCGGTGAGACGGCCGTCTTCGAGGACCTGCAGGAGCGTGTTGTAGATCTCCTGGTGGGCCTTCTCGATCTCGTCGAACAGCACAACGGAGAACGGCTTACGGCGCACCTTCTCGGTGAGCTGACCACCCTCTTCGTAGCCGACGTATCCGGGAGGAGCACCGAACAGACGCGAGGCGGTGAAGCGGTCGTGGAACTCGCCCATGTCGATCTGGATCAGGGCATCGTCCTCGCCGAACAGGAAGTTCGCCAGCGCCTTCGACAGCTCGGTCTTACCGACACCCGAGGGGCCGGCGAAGATGAACGAGCCCGAGGGACGCTTCGGGTCCTTCAGACCTGCACGGGTACGACGGATCGCCTTGGAGACGGCCTTGACTGCCTCGACCTGGCCGATGATCCGCTTGTGCAGCTCGTCTTCCATGCGGAGCAGACGCGTCGTCTCCTCCTCGGTGAGCTTGAAGACGGGGATGCCGGTCCAGTTGCCCAGCACCTCGGCGATCTGCTCGTCGTCGACCTCGGCGATGACGTCGAGGTCGCCGGAGCGCCACTGCTTCTCTCGCTCGGCACGCTGCCCGACGAGGGTCTTCTCCTTGTCGCGCAGGTTCGCAGCCTTCTCGAAGTCCTGGGCATCGATGGCCGATTCCTTCTCCCGGCGCGCATCGGCGATCTTGTCGTCGAACTCGCGCAGGTCTGGCGGTGCGGTCATTCGGCGGATACGCATCCGCGCGCCCGCCTCGTCGATGAGGTCGATGGCCTTGTCCGGCAGGAACCGATCGTTGATGTACCGGTCGGCCAGCGTGGCGGCCGCGACGAGAGCACCGTCGGTGATCGAGACGCGGTGATGCGCCTCGTAGCGATCGCGCAGACCCTTGAGGATCTCGATGGTGTGCTCGACGGTCGGCTCGCCCACCTGAACAGGCTGGAAACGACGCTCGAGGGCGGCATCCTTCTCGATGTACTTGCGGTACTCGTCGAGGGTGGTGGCACCGATGGTCTGCAGTTCGCCACGAGCCAACTTGGGCTTGAGGATCGATGCTGCGTCGATGGCACCTTCGGCAGCACCTGCGCCGACGAGCGTGTGCAGCTCGTCGATGAACAGGATGATGTCGCCGCGGGTGTTGATCTCCTTGAGCACCTTCTTCAGGCGCTCCTCGAAGTCACCGCGGTAACGGCTGCCGGCCACCAGCGAGCCGAGGTCGAGAGTGTAGAGCTGCTTGTCCTTGAGCGTCTCGGGAACCTCGCCGTTGACGATCGCCTGGGCCAGGCCTTCGACCACGGCCGTCTTACCGACACCGGGCTCGCCGATGAGGACGGGGTTGTTCTTGGTTCGACGCGAGAGCACCTGCATCACGCGCTCGATTTCCTTCGCGCGGCCGATGACCGGGTCCAGCTTGCCTTCGAGCGCGGCCTGGGTCAGGTTGCGTCCGAACTGGTCCAGCACCAGCGACGTCGACGGGGTGCCCGCCTCGCCGCGGCCGCTGCCGGACTCGCTCGGCTCCTTGCCCTGGTAGCCCGAGAGCAGCTGGATGACCTGCTGCCGGACGCGGTTGAGATCGGCTCCGAGCTTGACCAGGACCTGAGCTGCGACGCCTTCGCCTTCGCGGATCAGACCCAGCAGGATGTGCTCGGTGCCGATGTAGTTGTGGCCGAGCTGCAGCGCCTCGCGGAGGCTGAGCTCGAGCACTTTCTTGGCGCGCGGAGTGAACGGAATATGACCGGACGGAGCCTGCTGCCCCTGGCCGATGATTTCCTCTACCTGGCTGCGAACTCCTTCGAGGGAGATGCCCAGCGACTCGAGGGACTTGGCTGCTACACCTTCGCCCTCGTGGATGAGGCCGAGCAGAATGTGCTCCGTGCCGATGTAGTTGTGGTTGAGCATCCGGGCTTCTTCTTGAGCCAGGACGACAACACGCCGCGCGCGATCGGTAAACCTCTCGAACATCGCTCTCCCTCACTTCTTGGCGGGTGGTAGCTCGCCCACCAGTTCTTCTAGCGCCGCAGTGTCCTCAACGCTACGGTCGCTTGTGCATTTGAAGGTAAGACTGCGTCTCACTGTAGTTGGCCGACGTCACGAACGCCGACCCTCCACCCCCGAAATGCTGCGCGACCGTCCTCGAATGCGGACTGCCTTGCCTGCTTATTGTTGATAACGCAGGCACGATGCAAAACGTTTCCCGCTCACTGTCCGCTGCTGGCGAACAGTGCCCGACCGTCCGGTCAGGCCTGTGACGGCTTGACGATAGGAAACAGGATGGTTTCGCGGATGCCCAACCCGGTCAGTGCCATCAACAACCGGTCGATGCCCATGCCTGTTCCCGTGGTCGGCGGCATGCCCTGTTCCATCGCGGCGAGGAAGTCCTCGTCGAGGACCATGGCCTCGTCGTCGCCCGCGGCACCTTGACGCGCCTGGTCCTCGAATCGTTCGCGTTGGATGACCGGATCGACGAGTTCGGAGTACCCGGTGGCCAGCTCGAACCCGCGAACGTAGAGATCCCACTTCTCGGTGACGCCGGGCTTGCTGCGATGCTGACGCGTCAACGGCGACGTTTCGACCGGGAAGTCGCGGACGAACGTCGGCTCGGTCAATGCGTCGCCCACCTGGTGTTCCCACAGTTCTTCGACCAACTTGCCGTGACCGTAGATCGGGACGCCGTCCTTACGTGGCACCTCGACTCCGACCTTGTCGGCGATCGCCAACAGTTCGTCGACGGTGGTGTCGGGGGTGACGTCGAACCCGAGCGAGCTCGACAACGACGGGTACATCTCCAGCGTCGTCCATTCGCCACCGAGGTCGTAGCTGGTGCCGTCGGGCAGCGTGACGACGGTCGACCCGAGCGCCGCGACGGCCACTTCCTGGACGAGCTCTCGGGTCATCTTCGCCGAATCGTCGTACGTGCCGTAGGCCTCGTACGTCTCGAGCATCGCGAACTCGGGCGAGTGCGAGGAGTCGGCACCTTCGTTGCGGAAGTTTCGGTTGATCTCGAAGACCTTGTCGATGCCGCCGACGACGCACCGCTTGAGGAACAGCTCCGGCGCGATCCGCAAGTACAGGTCGGTGTCCATCGCGTTCGAGTGGGTGACGAACGGACGGGCGGCCGCACCGCCGTGCAGGGTCTGCAGCATCGGCGTTTCCACTTCGAGGAAGCCGCGACGCTCGAGGGCATTGCGCAGTTCGCGGACGACGGCGATGCGCTTACGTGCAGTCTCGCGCGAGGTGGGGTTGGTGATCAGATCCAGGTAGCGCTGCCGGATCCGCGTCTCTTCGTTGAGTTCTTTGTGCGCGACGGGCAACGGCCGCAACGACTTCGATGCGATCTGCCAGCCGTCGGCCATGACGGACAGCTCGCCGCGGCGGGAGCTGATGACCTCGCCGTGTACGAACACGAAGTCGCCGAGATCGACGTCGGACTTCCATGCCGCGAGCGCGTCTTCCCCGACGCCCGCCAGGCTGATCATGGCCTGCAGCTGGGTTCCGTCACCCTCCTGCAGCGTGACGAAGCACAGCTTGCCGGTGTTGCGCACGAAAATCACGCGCCCGGCGACTCCGACGATCAGACCCGTCGTCGTGTCAGCGTCGAGCTCGGGAAAACGGGTTCGTATCTCGAGCAGGGAGTGGGTGCGCGGAACCGACACCGGGTACGCCTCGACCCCGCGCTCGAGCAGCGCAGCGCGCTTGGCACGACGAATCCGTAGTTGCTCCGGGGTGTCGTCGGCCTGCTGGGGGGAAGCTGTGTCACTCACGCGCACACACTTTACAGTCCGCGCAGAGGTGGACAGTCAGTGCGCGGCGACGGCCTCGGCCTCGCGAACGCAGTGCTGTGCCTGCGTCAGCACAGCGAGCAGACCCGCCGATTTCAGTGCCTGATATCCGCCGACCAGATCGGTGGCCTTGCGCAGACCCAGCAGTTGCAGAGACGCGGCGGCCAGAGAGGAGGTGTACCCCTCGGAGCAGATGACGATCCACTCGACGTCGTGATCGACGGCAATCGCCAGGCGCGCATCGCTCGTCGGGTCGAGACGCCATTCGAGAACGTTGCGTTCGATGGCCAGAGCGCCGGGAAGTGTTCCCTCCACCGCGCGCTGCGCCTGCGGTCGGATGTCGACGACGACGGCGCCGCGCTCGACCGCGTCGCGCAGCTCGAAGACGGTCATCCTGTCGATGGTCTCGCGCGCGGATTCGAGCATTTCGACGATGGTCATGGTGTGGATGGTCACAGCGCGGCCTTCTCGGGTTCATCGGTGAGTTCGCTGCGGGTACGACGCAGCGTCGACCGGTCGGTCACTTCGTAATACGACATCGCCGTCAGAGGTGGCGAGTAGGCATGCACGCTGAGCGTGGGGCCGGTGATCGTGGACGCCGGATCGTGCATCACGTCGTGCACCCATCCGAGCGGAAATGCTGCCTGGTCTCCCGCGCCGAGGCGTCGTCGCTTCAGTTCGGTTCCAGCCCAGCGATATTCGAGAAGGGAGCCGCTCAGGACGGTCATCGCCCCGAGCGAACCCGCGTGATCGTGGAGTTCGGTGGCCCGGTCGGGGACCCAACTGATCAGCCAGAGGTCCAGGTCGTCGTCGGAGTGGAGGCGACCGGCCCAACGTTCGTCGGTGGGCCAGCGACCGCCGTCGGGAAGCAGGTGATCGAAGCGGCCGTCGAGCACGTCGGATGCGCCCTGATCGGTACTGCGCAGCAGGTCGTGCGGGCGTAACCGCGTCGGCGACGTCGCGAGCGAACGGGGTGAAGAGGATGCAGAAAACACAGGTGTGGAAAGCATGAAGCTCTACTCCAGGGGTGTGTAACGAACGAGGCAGGGGTCAGCCTCGACAACACTCCTGGGTGGCCATGCACGTCATCACGCCGACGATTCTGACACACCGGCACCGGATGCGCTAGCGGCAGCCCGCACAGCACCGGACGTCCCGACGTCGAAACAGTCAGCGCGGACGCCGTTTTGCCATGTTGCGTTCGTACACCAGCCGCAGACCTTCGAGGGTGAGGTCCGGTTCGTGATGCTCGATCGTGGTCGACTCGGGCAGGATCAGTGCGGCGATGTCTCCGGTACCGATGATGGCGGTA
Source organism: Rhodococcus sp. MALMAid1271 (assembly GCF_049195265.1). Taxonomy (NCBI): domain Bacteria; kingdom Bacillati; phylum Actinomycetota; class Actinomycetes; order Mycobacteriales; family Nocardiaceae; genus Rhodococcus; species Rhodococcus sp. MALMAid1271. The sequence goes on from NZ_JBMIRQ010000111.1 coordinate 93,695, forward strand.
TCCACTCCGCTCAGCTCGGGCACCTCCCGCCGGATTCGGTCGACGAGCCCGTCCACCAGGCCCGCGAATCCGAAGATGGTGCCGGACTGAATGCACTCGACGGTGTTCTTGCCCAGCACGGAGCGCGGCCGAATCATCTCGACCTCGCGCAACGTTGCGGTACGGGTGGACATCGCCCATGCGGACATTTCGAGTCCGGGAGCAATGGCACCGCCGAGGAACTCCCCTTTGCCGGATACGACGTCGACGCAGGTGGTGGTTCCGAAGTCCACAACGATGCAGGCCGACCCGTACAAGTCATGTGCAGCAAGGGTATTGACGATGCGATCGGCACCGACCTCTTTGGGATTGTCCACCAGCAGCGGCACACCGGTCCGCACGCCGGGTTCGACCACCACGTGCACCACGTGATCCCAGTAGCGTGCGAGCATGGTGCGCATCTCGCGTAGCACCGATGGCACGGTCGAGAGCGCCGTGATTCCGGTGATCTGTTCCGCTTCGGCTCCGAGCAATCCGCGCAGCATCAGCGCCAGCTCGTCTGCCGTCACATGAGGATCCGTTCGAATACGCCAGTCACGCAGCAACTTCGAGTGATCACCCGTACCGGTGAACAATCCGACCACGGTACTGGTGTTGCGTACGTCGATCGCAAGTAGCATCGAATCAGACCAGCACGGAATCGGCCCGCAGATCGCGTGGAGTGATCAGCCCCGAGCCTGCGGGCGCATGCGCCGGATCGCTACCGAGTTCGACCGGGCGGTTCTTCTCGTCGACGAACACCACCCGCGGGGAGTAGTCCGCCACTTCCTGCTCGTTCATCACGCCGTAGGCGATCAAGATGACCAGGTCGCCTGGGTTCACCAGATGAGCTGCGGCTCCGTTGATTCCGATCACGCCACTGCCCCGCTCACCGGTGATCACGTATGTCTCCAGCCGCGCTCCGTTGTCGATGTCGACGATCGTGACCTGCTCGCCTTCGAGCAAATCGGCCGCCTCCATCAGATCCTGGTCGACGGTCACCGAACCGACATAATGCAGGTCCGCATGCGTGACGGTGGCGCGGTGGATCTTCGATTTCATCATCGTTCGAAACATGCTGTCACTCTCCACTTTTCGGATCGTCGGAACTACTCGTTCTGGTCATTGCGCAGGCTCGACTTCTGCGAGAAACCCGGTGCCGACGGCGACGCCGACGTTGTCGATCAATCTCGTGGTGCCGACCTTGGCCGCCACGAGCAGTCGTCCGTCCCCGAGTTCGGGAGCCGGCCCGAGATGTAGGTCACGCACCTCCAGGTAGTCCACGTGCACCAGCGGCACCTCGTCCAGGACGGCGCGGGCAGCAGCGAGGATGGCCTCGACGCCACCCGCTGCCGCGTGCGCACCGGCCACCAACGCCGCCGAGAGCGCCATCGCGGCATCGCGCTGTTCGGGGTCCAGGTAGCGGTTTCGTGAGGACAACGCGAGACCGTCCCGCTCACGGACCGTCGGAACACCGATCACGTCCACGTCGAAGTTCAGATCCCGCACCATCTGCCGAATCAACGTCAACTGCTGGTAGTCCTTCTCACCGAAGTACGCGCGATGGGGCGCGGCGATCTGCAGCAGCTTGGCGACGACGGTGAGCATGCCGGCGAAATGCGTCGGCCTGCTCGCTCCTTCGAGCTCGGCACCGATCGGGCCGGGATGGACCGTGGTGCGCGGTCCGGACGGGTACATCTCGGCCGCGGACGGCGCGAAGACCAGTTCGACGCCCTCCGATCGAAGCAGCTCCACATCGGCGTCGAGGGTGCGCGGATACGCATCGAGATCCTCGCCGACGCCGAACTGCAACGGATTGACGAAGATCGACACGATCACCACCGCACCGGTGAGCTTCGCCTGCCGCACCAGCTGGATGTGGCCGGCATGCAACGCGCCCATGGTCGGCACGAGAGCGACCTGTTTGCCGACACCGCGCAAGGCCTTCGACACGGACGAGATCACCGCGGGATCGTGGTGAACAGTCAACTGCCCCTTGGTGTAGCTACCCGCGAGCGTCATTGCTTCCCTTCCAGAATCTCGATCAGAGCTGCGGGGGCACCGACGCGCTGCGCGGACCGCAACGACAACGCTCGGTACCCCGCGGCGATGCGCGAATCCACATCCTCGAGAACCTCGAGGTGCTTGCCGACTGCCGCCGCGTCGCCTCGGGCAACCGGCCCGGTGAGCGCCGACTGCCCCTTGCGCAACGCGTTGTCCAACGCAGCTTCCAGTAGCGGAGCCAGAACTCGTTCTGGCACACCGCGTTCGGCGTCGGATCCGGGAAAGCCCGGTCCGGACAACGCAACCCGAAGTGCCTCGACGGCATCGACCACGAGCGTGACGAGGTGATTGCTACCGTGCGCGAGGGCCGCGTGGTAGAGCGCCCGATTGTTCTCGGGCACATGGACCGGCTCGCCGCCGATCTCGAGGACGAGGGCCTGCGCGACGGCGTAGCCGATCTCATCGCCTGCGGTGATGCCGAAGCATGCCGCCGTCATCCGATCGGTGTCCTCGACTCCGCCGCTGAACGTCATGGCCGGATGAATGGCGAGGGGCACCGCTCCCAGGGCGGCAAGAGGCTCGAGTACGGCGACTCCGTTCGCACCGGAGGTGTGCGCCACCAACTTGCCCGGTGCCACCGCTCCGGTGGCTGCCAGTCCTGCAACGATCGACGCCAACTCGTTGTCCGGGACAGCGAGAATCAGCAATTCCGCGCGACGAGCCACCTCGTCGACCGGCAGAATCTGCGACTCGGGCAACCTGGACCGAACCCGGGCGATGGAGTCATCCGACACGGCGGCGGCACCGACGACGACATGCCCGACGCGTTCGAGCGCCTCACCGAATGCGGTCCCCACCCGCCCGGCCGAGACGACACCAACGGTCAACCGAGCCGGGGACAGACCACCAGTGAACCCTGATGAGGTCACCGAAAATTTCCTCTCGTTCGTTCCAGTCCCGCGCGGCGGGTACCAGACGTCCTGCAGGGAACAATAGCGACCGCGAGGGCTCGCGTGCCAGGGAAGTGAGGTGTGATCTGGTTCTCAGTCTGCGCGACGGCGGCGGCGACGCGTCCCCGAATCGAGGTTGGCCGCATCGGCCGCGTCCCCACCTTGCAGGCCCGCCATGATCTCGGCCACCGATCTTCCGTTCGAGTGCGCTCCGGTCGCGTCCTCTTCCGTCGACTCGGCACGGCGACGGCCCCGTCGCGAAGTCTTTGACGTGTCCTCGGCGGGTGTCTCGTAGTCGCGATCGGCAGCGAAGAACGCATCCGCCGAATCGCGAAGCGAGGCACGCGAGGAGGAGACACCGTCCCACTCGGCCGAGGTGGATCCGTATGCCGGTTCCGCCGAATAGTCGGTCGACGAAAATGCGGTGGAGGAATCAGCGGTCGAAAAATCAGCGGCGTAGTCGGCAGCCTCGTCGGCGGAGTCGGCCGCAGCTGTTGTCGCAGCTTCGTAGTCCGTCGCAGCTTCGTCGTCCGTCGCAGCTTCGTAGTCCGTCGCAGCTTCGTAGTCGGTACCAGCGTCGTAGTCGGTAGCTGTCTCGTGATCCGTCGCCGGTTCCGGCTCGGCGACCGGCGGACGCGTCTGATCGAAGTTGTATGCCGTGAAAGGCGAGCTGGGCGGAGTGACTCGTCCAGCTGGTCGTGGCGCACTGTCCGGGCGAGCCTGCGCAGCAGGCTGGGCGTAGGAATCGGCCTCGTCCGGCTCGGACTCCTCCGAGTACTCGGAGTACCGCTCCTGCGACTGCGATGCCGTCGACGCACCGGTGGCCTGCGGCATCTGATCCGGATCATCCGGGTACACCACCGAGGTTTCGGCCGTCACCGGTTCGTCGTACGGGGTTCCGACACCGCTCAGACCGGTGTCCGGACCCGAGGGACCGTTGCCGCTTCCACCCCCGGGGACGTACAGCCCGGACGGTGCTGGCTGATAACTGTCGTAACGGCGACCGCCGAGCTCCTGCATCCTCATCGCCTCGGCCCGCAAGGCGACGCGCTCAGTGGGCAAATTGCCGTCGAACAGCACCTGCAGGTTCTGGCGGAGCGCGGCCAGCTCATTGCGCAACGCGGCGACTTCGTCGATTTCCATCCGCGATTCGCTCCGCAGCCGAGCCTCGACATTCATCTCGTACTCGCGTCGCGCCGAAATCTCCCGAGCCAACTGCAACTCGTACACCGTCTGAAGGTCCTTGGCCTTCGTCTGGTCGGCGGCCGCCTCTCGGCGGTACTTCGTCATCGCGAAGGCACCGATCACCGCGGCCCACAGAGCCGACAGCACACCGACCCGCATCCATTGCACGCTCTCGGTGAACAGCAACAGCACGCTGGCGACGATCCCGAACACCACGAGCGCCGCGAGAAACAGCTGGCTCGCACTGCGCCTGTTACGGCGCCCCTTCTTTGCGCGAGTCTGATCGGTCATGTTCACAAGGGTAACTGGCAATTCGTTCGCAAATAGTCACCCCGGACCGATCGCTTACACAACCGAGGTAACAATCAAACAATCAATGCGTTACCGAGAATGTTCGTCGTCCCGGTCCTTGGGAGTCCGGCAGCACTGCTCCAGCCACACCGCAGCGGCGACGACAGCCAGCCCGGCGACCAGTGCCACGATCGCTCCGGGCCGATCGGAGGACGCTGCACGCACCGTCGCCGCGCGCGGAAGCACATACGCCAAGAACCCGCTGCACACTCCGACGACACCGGTCCCCACCAGCAACGATGCCTTCGCCAGCACCAATGCCCTGTACACCGTCACCGGATGCAGATCATGCAGACCGGTACCCACCCGACGCTCGGCGATGCGATTGCGCACGATCACCGCGGTCACCACTTCCACCACCGCAACCAGATACAACGACGCCCCGGCATACACCGGAATCGGCGGAAACGAACCGTAGAAAACCCGAACCAGTAGCCAGGTTCCGACCGAAGCAACAAGGAAAAGGCCCATTACGTCCCAGACCTTGGTGGGATTGGTCACCACGACCGTTCACCTGCGCCTCCGTGTCGCCCATCCAGTCGTTCCGACAGGCTCCACTCCTGCTTCACGACTCCGGCCCGCTCCTGCGCACTCAGTCGCCCCAGCAACTCGATCACGGGCACATCGCGGTCGCCGACGCGCAAGCTCGCATCCGGTTCGATGTCCAACCACGGCATCAGCACGAACGCCCGCTCGTGCGCGCGGGGATGCGGAAGGATCAGCTGCGGGTCCGCGCTGATCACGTCGTCGCACACCACCACATCCACGTCGAGGCTTCGCGGACCCCAGCGCTGCACGCGGACGCGGTCCGCTGCCTCCTCCAACCGTTGCCCCAGCCGCAACCAATCCCAGGCGTCGCAGGCGTCGTCTTGCACCACGAGGACCGCATTGAGGAAGTCCTGCTGCTCCACCCCGCCCCAGGGAGCGGATCGGTAGACGGGCGAACAGGCCGTCGCCCTGGAGCCCAGTTCATTAGTCACAGAACGCAAGTGCCCCAGAGAGTCACCGATGTTGCTGCCGATCGACAGCACGGCCCGGGTCACGGCCGTTCCCGGTAGGCCACCACTGCCACGTCTGCGAACGACAGCGGGATGGGAGCCGACGGCTTGTGCAGCACCACCTCCACCCCCTCGACGCGGGAGTCGTACGCCAACACGACCTCGGCGATCTCGGCGGAGACCGTCTCGATCAGGTCTCTGGACGGGCCGGAGACAACGGCGGCGGCATGCTCGGCGAGTTCCCCGTAGTGCAGCGTTGCGGTCAGATCATCGGACTCGGCCGCGGGGCGCAGATCCATCCAGACGGTGATGTCGACAACGAAGTCCTGGCCGTCTCGCTTCTCGAAGTCGAACACTCCGTGATTGCCGCGCACGGTCAGGCCACGCAGTTCTATGCGGTCGCCGCGACGCGTACCGGTGCCGCTACGGACGCTGATCTCACTCATGCCCGATCACCCTGCCATGCCCCGACGACGGCGACCGCGTCGAGTGAAGCCTGGACCTCGTGCACTCGCACACCCCACGCTCCGCCGGCCAACGCCAGCGCCGACACCACGGCCGTGGCGATCTCGCGTCCGTCCGGTGGGCGCGGCGTACCGTCGGCCTCGGCGAGCAACGATCCGAGAAAGCGTTTACGAGAGGCACCGACGAGAACCGGGAAACCTGCCGCCACCAGGTTCGGCAAGCCGCGGAGCAGTTGCCAGTTGTGGTGGGCGTTCTTGGCAAACCCGAGACCGGGGTCGAGCACGATCCGCGATGCGTCGACACCCGCCTCGACCGCATGGTCCACCTGTTCGAGAAGTTCGCGCCGTACGTCTTCGACCACGTCGTCGTATCGATCGGCGGATCCGGCATGTCGGTACTCGGGTCCGGCGGCGCGCCAGTGCATCAGAATCCACGGCAACCCGCCGTCGGCGACCACCCCTGCCATGGCCGAATCGGCGCGGCCACCCGAGACGTCGTTCACTATCGACACCCCGGCCTCGATTGCGGCCGCGGCCACCGAGGCGCGCATCGTGTCGACGCTCGTGACGACGCCTTCGGCGGCCAGTGCCGTGATCACGGGCACCACCCGCTCGGCCTCGACGGCCGGGTCGATCCGGTCGGCACCGGGGCGGGTGGATTCACCACCGACATCGACGACGCCGACACCGCGACGATGCATCGCCAATCCGTGCTCGACGGCGGAATCGACGTCGAGGTACCTACCACCATCGGAGAACGAATCGGCGGTGACGTTCAGAACGCCCATGACGACGGGTGCCGGGGGAATACTCCGCGCAGAAATCATCGAGAATCGGCCGGCTCGGTCATTTCCGCAGAATCAGGTCCAGTGCTTCCGAGCGCGACGCCGCGCTGGACTGCAACAGACCGCGCACGGCCGAGGTGGTGGTGCTGGCACCGGGCTTGCGGATGCCGCGCATCGCCATGCACAGGTGCTCGGCCTCGATCACCACGATCGCCCCGCGCGGGTCCAGTTTGCGCATCAACGCGTCGGCGATCTGGCTGGTCAACCGCTCCTGCACCTGTGGACGCTTGGCGTACATGTCCACTACGCGCGCCAGCTTCGACAATCCGGTGACCTTACCGCTCTTGCCTGGGATGTATCCGACGTGAGCGACGCCGTGAAACGACACCAGGTGGTGTTCACAGGTGGAGAACATCGGAATGTCGCGAACGAGAACGAGTTCTTGATGTCCCTCGTCGAACGTCGTGTTCAGCGCCGTGTCCGGGTCGGTGTAGAGACCGGCGAATATCTCGCGGTAGGAGCGCGCGACCCGAGCCGGGGTGTCCAGCAGGCCAGGACGATCGGGATCCTCCCCGACTGCGATCAGTAACTCCCGCACCGCTGCCTCGGCGCGAGGTTGATCGAAAGCGGATCCGGTGGCAAAGGCCACCGTCTGTTGTTCGACTACCGGGACTTGTGCCGAGTCCGTTGTCGACTCGACGGTCCGATTGACTGACACGTGAACGTCCCTCCGGTTGGGCTCCGCGAATGTGACAGCTGGGCCTGCTGCTTCGGTCCCGATTGGACCGAAACCTCGACTCAGCGCACGGTTCGAACGGCGTACTGGGCCGACCGTGACGAGTCGACCCAGTAAGCCTAATGATCAGGTCAGCGGTAAGAACCGCCCGGCCCTTCCCAACGTTGCGTCTGGGGACCTTCGTTGCCGTGTTCCTCGGATCCCTCTCCGCCCCGGGAATCCTCGGACGGGGTGTCATCGGACCGCTCGTCGCCGGGCAGGGGGTAGTTCTGCGAGGGGTTCGGAACCTCCCACGTCGGAGTCGACGGTTCACGTGCTGCTCCGTCGTCCCCGTGCTCGGCGTACGGCGGCGCGTGCCGAGATGTCCGTCCCTGATCGCGGGTATCCGGTCGGAACGGATCCGGCTGATACTGCGGGGGCTGGTACGACGGCTGCGGGTTGCCGGGCGGCTGGTACGCCTGCGGTGGCCGATACGTCGGATCCTGCCCGTGTTGCGGCTGTCCCTGTGTCGGATGTCCCTGTGGCGGCTCGTATCGATTCTCGTCCGATTCGGACGGATCACGCCTCGGCGGCCCCTGGGGCGGCGTGCTCGGCCCCTGGTAGCGAGGCACCGATGGCTGATCGCGCGGCGGCCAGCCCGGAGCAGACCATCCGGCCGGGGCGCCGTAGTCCGGCCGCGAACCGGTGCTGGGCCCCGATCGAGGATCTGGTCGGCGGTATCCCTCGGAATATCCACCGCCGTTCGGAGCGCCGCCGTTGGGTGCACCGCCGTTGGGAGCACCGCCGTTGGGAGCACCGCCGTTGAACGGCTCGCCGTAACCACCGACGGGGCCACCGCGGCGACCGGCACCGGTATTGGGTGCGCCACCGGCAGCACCGTTCGGCGGACCTCCATTGGGGGGTGCACCGTTCGTCGGGCCACCGTTCGTGGGGGCACCGTTCGTCGGGGCACCGTTGGTCTGGTTACCCGGGGGCGGTGCGCCGTTGTATCCGTTGCTTCCGTTCGGGTAGCCACCCTTGCTCAGCTGCGGCGATCCGGAGTAGCTCGGCTGCGGAATCTGTTGCGGCGGAAGCTGCTTCGGGGCCGGAGGCACCGGGGGCCACGGCTCGCCGCGCTCGGCGGCGAGTTCACGAGGAGTCTTGACCGGAGGCTTGTCCGAGGGCTTGCGGTCACCGAAGTCGTTGAACAGGGTGATGCGCGGCCGCTTGGTCACGCTGTGGAAGATCTTCTCGAGATCCTTGCGCGTGAGTGTCTCTCGTTCGAGCAGCTCGGATGCAAGGGTGTCGAGTAGGTCGCGGTACTCGTTGAGGATTGCCCACGCCTCGGTGTGCGCAGCCTCGATCAGCTTGCGCACCTCCTCGTCGATCTCACGGGCGACCTCGTGCGAGAAGTCGGATTGCTGGCCCATCGAACGGCCGAGGAACGGGTCGCCCTGTTCCTGCCCGTACCGGACGGCTCCGAGCTTGCTGCTCATGCCGTATTCGGTGACCATCGCGCGGGCGATCTTGGTCGCCTGGTCGATGTCCGAGGACGCTCCGGTAGTCGGCTCGTGGAAGACGAGCTCCTCTGCCGCGCGCCCACCCATGGCCATGACCAGTCGAGCGATCATCTCCGACCGGGTCATCAGGCCCTTGTCGTCCTCGGGCACGGTCATCGCGTGGCCACCCGTGCGGCCGCGAGCGAGGATGGTGACCTTGTAGACGGGCTCGATGTCCGGCATCGCCCACGCGGCGAGAGTGTGCCCGCCCTCGTGGTACGCAGTGATCTTGCGCTCGTGCTCGCTGATGATGCGGCTCTTGCGGCGCGGGCCACCGACGACGCGGTCCACGGATTCCTCGAGCGAGGCCTCGGTGATGACCGTGCCGTTCTCGCGCGCGGTGAGCAAGGCTGCTTCGTTGATGACGTTGGCCAGGTCGGCTCCGGACATTCCGACGGTTCGCTTGGCGAGACCTTCGAGGTCTGCGTCCTGAGCGACGGGCTTGCCCGCCGCGTGCACCTTCAGGATCGCCCGACGGCCGGCCAGGTCGGGAGCGCCGACCGGGATCTGACGGTCGAAACGGCCGGGACGGAGCAGGGCCGGGTCGAGAATGTCGGGGCGGTTGGTGGCGGCGATGAGGATGACGCCGGTGCGCTCACCGAAGCCGTCCATTTCGACGAGCAACTGATTCAGTGTCTGCTCGCGCTCGTCGTGACCGCCGCCCATACCTGCGCCGCGCTGCCGTCCGACGGCATCGATCTCGTCGACGAAGATGATGCAGGGGCTGTTCTGTTTGGCCTGCTCGAAGAGATCGCGTACGCGTGATGCACCCACACCGACGAACATCTCGACGAAGTCCGAGCCCGAGATGGTGAAGAACGGAACCCCGGCCTCGCCTGCGACGGCGCGCGCCAGTAGCGTCTTGCCGGTTCCCGGAGGCCCGTACAGCAGCACGCCGCGCGGAATTTTCGCTCCCAGCGCCTGGTACCGCGACGGGTTCTGCAGGAAGTCCTTGATTTCGTAGAGCTCCTCGACGGCCTCGTCCGCGCCTGCGACGTCGGCGAAGGTGGTCTTGGGCATGTCCTTCGTCAACTGCTTGGCCTTGGACTTGCCGAAGCCCATGACGCCACCGCGGCCGCCGCCCTGCATACGGCTCATCACGAAGATGATCACGCCGAGGATCAACACCATCGGAAGGATCAGCAGCAGGAACGAGCTGAACCAGCTTTCCTGGGAGACGGTGGTGTTGTAGCTGGTCAACCCCTGGGAGTCGACCTTGTCGAATATCTGCTCGGACGCCGAGGCCGGGTACTTCGCGATGATCTTGGTCTGATTGTCGGTGGCGTCGGACGCCTCTTTGAGGGTCAGCCGGATCTGCTGCTCGCGATCGTCGATCTGCGCGGACTCGACGTTGCGGTCGTCGAGCTGGGCGATCGCCACCGAGGTGTCGACCGTCTTCCAGTCCCGCGTGTCGTTACCGAAGTAACTGAAGGCATAGATCACCAACAGAATGCCGAAAACGATGGCAAGATTTCGTATTACTGTCTTCCGATTCATACAGCTTCAGCCGACTCGGCCGTGTCCTTTCAGTCCGCTCCCGCGCGCTGGCTGCTCCCTGCCCGCCGGATGCTCCAGGCTACCGCGAGACCCGGACATCGGACTCGCTCATACCTGGCACTCTGCGTCCACGCACCTGTCGGCGTCGACGCTTCTTCCCCTCCAACGACCGCACTCCCCCTGCAGTTCCCCACCTTCTGGGGCACCCTATCCGCATCCGATGGACCATTGCACACGTCTGAGCGCGTCAGTGGTCCATTCACGCACCGCGTCAGTGGTCCACTGCACACACGTCCGAGCGCGTCAGTGGACCATTGCACACGTCTGGGCGCGTCAGTGGTCCATTCACGCGAACCGGGTACCCCGACGAAGCCCAACCGAACTCAGCTGTAGACCTTGGGGTCCAGCAGGCCGATGTACGGCAGATCCCGGTAGCGCTCGTTGTAGTCCAGGCCGTATCCCACGACGAAATCGTTGGGGATGTCGAAGCCCACGTTCGCTACCTCGACGTCGACCTTGATGGCTTCGGGCTTGCGCAGCAACGTCACCACCGCCAACGACGCGGGCGATCGGGTTGCGAGGTTGCGCTTGAGCCAGCTCAACGTCAGACCGGAATCGATGATGTCCTCGACGATCAGCACGTGGCGTCCAGTGATGTCCCGATCGAGATCCTTGAGGATGCGAACGACCCCGGAGGACGACGTGGACGAGCCGTACGAGCTGACCGCCATGAACTCGAGCTGCGCCGGGATGGGCAGGGCCCTGGCGAAGTCGGTCATGAACATGATCGCGCCCTTGAGCACACCGACCAGCAGCAGGTCGCCTTCGGGTGAACCCTCGGGGTATCGCAGGGCGATCTCGTCTGCCAGTTCCTGGGTGCGCGTTTTGATTTGTTCCTCGGAAATGAGAACCGATTCGATGTCGCCCTCGTACACGGGGTTTCCCTTCATTCGTTCTCCAGGCCGACGCTCAGCCTGCCATGCCGACGCGTGCACACCAACCTCGCCTCGGGCGTTCCCCCAGGCAGCGCAACTCCGCCCTGCCCGGTCCACCGTTCGACGAGGGCATCGACCGCGCGGAGCTGCCGGTCGGTCAGCGATCTCACACCCCGGCCGAGCAGCCAGCGCCGCAGTACTCGGCGACGAACGGCCGGCTCGACCGGCTCGATCGCCGCGATCTCGATCTCGGCCGCATCCGCATCGACGACGGACTCGGCAATCGCATCGAGCACCAGGCCGTCCTCGCGCAACTGCTCGGCGGTGCGCGCGAGCGCGGCGGCGACGCCGCCTCCCAGTACGTCCTCGAGCAGAGGCAGCACCTCGTGACGCAACCGCACCCGCGTGAAGTCGGTGTCGGTGTTGTGCGGATCCTCGAACGGTCGAACCCCCAGTTCGACGCAGGCAGCCCGAGTTACCGAGCGCTCGACGCCCAGCAGTGGCCGACCCCACGGGGCGTCGAATGCCGCCATCCCGGCGATCGACCGCGGCCCCGATCCGCGCCCCAAGCCCAGTAGGACCGTCTCGGCCTGGTCGTCGAGGGTGTGCGCCACCAGGACCGAGGCGTCACCACGTGCGGCGTTCAGCGCCTCGTACCGTGCTCGTCGTGCGGCGGCTTCCATTCCACCGGAACCGGACACCTGCACCTGCAGAACCCGTGCCTGCACCGCTCCGAACTTCACGGCGTGGGCCGCTGCGGCGGAGGCGACCTCCGCCGAGCCGGGCTGAAGGCCGTGATCGACGATCAATGCACGCACGTTCGGTGCCTCGGCCACGGTCGCCGCCGTCAGGGCCAGCGAATCGGCACCACCGGACAACGCGACGGCGACGGGCCCGGGATGGGCCGCCGACCAGGCCCGCACCGCATGCCGAATCTCGAGTAGGGCGCGCCCTTCCGGTAACAGGGCAGACGGCGCGGGCCGGTGCACTGCTATCCCAGGACCCGGGCGATCCACGCGTCCGGGGCCTCTATCTCCGACAGCAACGGCAGGGTGTCGGGATCGGTCCACACGGTGTTGAAGCGTTCCATCCCCACCGCGCCGACGACGTGGTCGACGAATGCCTTGCCGCGCACGTACTGCGCCATCTTCGCGTCCATGCCGAGCAGTGCGCGGACGACGCGTTGCAGCGGACCGACCTTGCGTCGACGACGCTGGTCGAACGCACTGCGAATGTGGGCGACGGTCGGCACGACGGCGGGTCCGACGGCATCCATCACGTGGTCGGCGTGCCCTTCGAGCAGGGTGCCCAACACCAGGAGTCGGTCTATGGCGTCGCGCTGCGGCTGCGGTTGGGTGGCGCGCAGCAGGCCGACGATGCCTGCATCCTCGGACTTCGACACCCCGCCCGGATGTCGGCGGGCCTTCAGTGCACCGGTCAGCCGATCGGCGAGGTCGGTGAGGGGCTCGTCGGCACCGTCGGAGAGCACCCCGACGTTCTCCCGCATGTAGCCACCCAGCCACGGAGCGGAGGAGAACTGCACTCGGTGCGTCACCTCGTGCAGGCACACCCACAGCCGAAAATCGCTCGGCGACACCCGAAGTGCCCGCTCGACGGCAATCACGTTCGGCGCGACCAGGAGCAATGTTCCGTGTTCCCCGGTGAACGGGTCGTACTGCCCCAGGATGGCACCGGACAAGAACGCCAACATCGCTCCGGCCTGCAGCCCGGCGGGCTTTCCGGCGAGTAACCCGGATGGCGACTCGTCGTCGCCTGTCAGATGCTGCATCGACGACGCGGCCGCGGTGATCCAGCCTGCACGGTCGACCACCTGGGCGTCGGGCACGGGCAGTCCGTCGGCCAGTCCGGTCGTATCGCGGACCGGCCCCTCGGCTCGAATCGATGCGGCGGCAAGCTCTTCCACGGCCGCCTGCGCGGTGTAGCGGGAGGTGGCCGGGCCCTTGCGGGCCAGCTTGATTCCGGTCTTGGCGGCGACGGACCAGTCGACTGCGCCCGCGAATCCGGATGCGCCTTCGCTTTCCCCGGTGTGTGGGGCTTTTTCGCTGTTCGCTTGCGTTCCGCTGTTCACTGGCAACCACACGATCTCAAGGTCGATGCCACGGCATCGAGGGCGGGACGACTGGCCTCGGGCGGCCGATCGTTCGACATCAGCGCGAACGTCAGGATTCGACCGTCGACATCTACGACGTAACCTGCGAGAGCACTTGCAGTGGAGAGGGTTCCAGTCTTGGCCCGCACCCATCCTGCACCGGTGCGGTCCCCCGAGGCGTATCGATCCGACAGCGTTCCGGTGGCTCCGGCAACGGGCAGGTAGTCGAGCATGGGACGTAGCGACGGCTGCTCGCTCCCGGCGGCGGAGGTGAGCACCTGGTCGAGCAGCCGCGCCGGAATCTTCCCGTCCACCGACAATCCGCTGGCATCGTGCAGGGTCAGGCCGGCCATGTCGAATCCGGCGGAGTACAGGGTCTGTCCGATGGATGCGACCGCGCCGGAGAAGCTTGCGCTCGTGTTCATCTCGATCGCGAGCTCACGCCCGACCGCCTCGGCGAGGACGTTGTCGGAACGATAGATCATCTGCTGCAATCGGTTTCGGAGCGGGGCGGACTGCACGGAGGCGATTTGATCGGCGCCCTCGGCGGCCGTGCCGGTCGTCACTGCTGCCGGGTCGACGCCCAGTCCCGCGGCCAGGGCACGGCCCGCATCCAGGGCCGGGGTGGTGCTGCGCGGCGACTCGTCGACCAGTGGTTGTGATCTTCCGCCGTCGAGCATGATCGGTTCGATCGGGGTGATCGAGCCGGCTCCGATGTCGGCGGGGAACCAGCCTTCGGCCATGGTGTCGCCGGAGTAGATCGAGGTGTCGACGGTGATGCTGCGCACGGTGGTTCCGCTGCGACGGATCTGCTCCACCAGGTCGTCGATCCGCGCGGCACCCGGGTAGAACCCGTCGGTCCCCACCGGCTGCGCGGTAAGCGTGGGATCACCGCCTGCGATCAGCACGATGTTTCCCTCGCCGGTGCCCTGAACCACGCGGGTGGTGACCCGGTGGTCCGGCGGAAGCGCCAGCATCGCTGCCGCCGCGGTGAGCACCTTGGTGGTCGATGCGGGGGTCATCGGTGTATCGGGGTTCTGCGACCACAGGACCTGCCCGGACTGCGCATCGGCGACGGTTCCGGTGAACGTGCCGAGATCGGGGTTGTCGATCACCCGGGCCAGTGCGTTCGCCAGACCCGCGGAGGTGGGTGCAGGCGCGGAGCTGGGGAACGGGGTGATCTCCGGGTTCGGCAACACCGTCTCCGGTGGCGGTGCGATCGTGATCTCGGCACCGTCGGACACCGACGGAAGTACCAGCGCTGCTGTCGTTGCGGCGAGGATCGCCACGAACACGGCACACAGCGTCAGTACCAGCCGCTTCTTCCTGCGCCGTCGTCCCGCTGTGGGACCGAGGAACCGCCGTGTCAGCCCCGCCACCGTTCCTCCGTAACTGCCCTTGTCTTACCCGAGATCGTTCTGTCAACAGTATCCTCGGGTCCGGTAGCCTTTGCGCCGCCACCATCGACACACATACCGCAACTACTCGAGCCCACGGGCTCGACGAAGACAGTGAGGACTGCACGTGCCGTTCGACGTCACCATCGAGATCCCCAAGGGGCAGCGCAACAAGTACGAGGTCGACCACGTCACCGGACGTGTTCGCCTCGACCGCTACCTTTACACCGCGATGGCGTACCCAGCCGATTACGGCTACATCGAGAACACGCTCGGCGAGGACGGCGATCCGCTGGACGCACTGGTGCTGTTGCCCGAGTCCGTCTTTCCCGGCGTCATCGTCGAGGCGCGCCCGGTTGCCATGTTCAAGATGGTCGACGAGGCCGGTGGCGACGACAAGGTGCTGTGCGTTCCTGCAGGCGACACCCGCTGGGATCACATTCAGGATCTGAGCGACGTGTCGACCTTCGAGCTCGATGCGATCAAGCATTTCTTCGTCCATTACAAGGATCTCGAACCCAACAAGCACGTCACCGGGGCAGACTGGGTGGGACGTGCCGAGGCCGAGGCCGAAATCGCTGCGTCGATCAAGCGTTTGACGGACAATCCGGGTCACTGATCGTTTCGGTACCGCACCTCGTCTCGGCCGTGAGCCGGCGACATACAGTTTGGGGAGACCTATGACCGACAGCAGTTCCAACGGCACCGCCGGTGATCGGCGGAATCTCGAATCGAGGCCGATCTCGGACCCGACGCAGTTTCCCGATCTGCCGGTGACGGTCGTCCTCGACCGTATTCCCGTGCCGATCCTCGCTGTCGACCCCACCGGCGCAATCGTGTTCGCGAACGAGGCCTTCGACGATCTGTTCGGTCTCGACCGCACCGAACGTGAAGATTTCCACCTGCACGACATCTTTCCCGATCGGGCTCCGGAGGGCGTCAACGTCGCCGACATGTTTCTCACGACGGTGGCCACCCGCGCCGATTCTCTGTGGCGGATGACCGACAAGACCGGTGACATCGTTCAGGTGCGCGCCAGCAAGTCGATCCTGCGTCGTACCGAGGACACCATCGTGCTCGTCGCGCTCGAGGACTTCACCGATCAGTTGTGGAACGACCCCAAGAGCGCGCTGCGCTGATCGTTCCTCCCCGGACGAGGTACCTGGACGGTGTGCGTCGGCGAGTCACTCGCCGGCGTACACCGTCGTTTTGTTTCCACCCGCATGCTTCGACTCGTACATCGCGGTGTCCGCGTCGAGCAGAACGTTGTGCAGCAGATCCGAGGTGCTCCCGAACTCTGCAGCAGTGGACCAACGGTTGCCCGCGATCAGCGCCACTCCGACACTGCCGGTGACCGGCACCTCGTCGAGCGGATCGTGGATTGCCTCGCGGATCTCGTCGGCGCAACGACGCACCGTGGTGTCGGCGACCGACAGCGCGATGGTGAACTCCTCGCCTCCGGTGCGGGCTACGCACGGCCGCCCACCCGCGGCAGCAGTGAGTCTGCGGGCCGTACGCCGCAGCACGTGATCGCCGACCGCATGTCCGTATGTGTCGTTGACCAGCTTGAATCGGTCGAGGTCGACCACCATCAACGCCACCGAGCCCTCCGCGTCGGGAGTGGCCATCATGCGCTGGAACCGCAATTCCAGGCCGCGCCGGTTGAGCAGGCCCGTCAACGAATCGGTGTTGGCGAGATCGAGTTGACGCCGAATGACTGCACGGAACGCCAGCACGGAGTTGACCACCAGAACCGTCACCAGTACCCGCGCGAGGATCGAGGCGGGATCGTCCGGCTTCTCGACCAGGGCCAGCAGTGCGAGGACCACGATGACGGCGTTGACGAACGCAGTGTGAAACTTGAGCAAGTTCCGTCGCGAGAAGTACGCGATATAGGTGCCGATCACCGCGAACAGGGCCGCCCCGTTGAGGGCCAGGTGCCGGTCTCCGAAAGACAGCAGCATCGCCGAGACGCCCATGTCGGCGTACACCACGAACCATCCGGGCATGTGGGAGACGTCCACGGAACGCAACCACCACCACGCTCCTACGGGGATGGTCGAGAGCAACACCACCACGCAGACGGCCGTTGCTGTCACTCCGACCGGACCGTCGGAGGACAGCATCACGATCACCCCGATCAGACCGAACGAGGGCACCAGCAGCGCAATGCCCCGCGCCACCCGGCGTTCGAGCCAGACCGAACTCGTATGTGATCCAGCGTCGAACGACAGTGGCGACGCACCGCGACCGGTTGGCACTGCACCCCCTCCATCCGTGCTGAATCGACGAGCGCCCTCGCATGGCTGCCGATCACCCCGACGATCGACCACCGGGTGCTCAGACGTTACCGGGGCTGCGGTCCGGCGGGTCCCGGCCCGATGGTTTCGTAATCGGTCAAGAATCGATCCAACAGCGCAACCAATGATGCCCGGTCGTCGAGCTCCCATCCTCCGATCACCCTGCCCAGAGTGTCGGTCCGACGCTGCTGAATCGCCGCGGCCACTTCCCGACCGGACTGCGTCACCGCGAGAACGAAGGCTCGCCCGTCCCGCTCGTCGGGCAGACGCTCGACGTGCCCTCGTTCCACGAGCTGAGCGACCTGGCGACTGACTGTCGATGGATCCGAGTTCACCATTGCCGCAAGTTCACTCGACCGCATCGGACCGTCACGCAACAGCCGGAACAAGCATACGTACGCGGCACCGTCGACGCCGCCCGAGGACGAGATCTGCGCAATGTTGCGCTCCCGGATGCGTTGCAGTCGAACCAGTTGTGTGCCCAGCTCCTCGGCGAACTCGACCATGTCAGCTACCGGTGAACTGAGCAGGCCGCTTCTCGAATACCGAGGTGACCGCCTCGGTGAGATCGTGAGAGGCGAGGAAGGCTGCGTTCCAGGCCGCGACGAAGCGCAGGGAGTCGTCGACGCCTGCAGATCGGGAGTGGTCCAGAACGGTCTTGATGCCCTGCACCACCAACGGGGGATTCGCGGCAATGGCTGCCGCGCACTCGCGGGCGGCGGCGAGTGTGGCCTCATGGTCTTCGAACACGTCGTTGACCAGACCGATCTTCTCGGCGCGAGCTGCGTCGATGTCCTTACCGGTCAGCGCGAGTTCACGCATGTGGCCGTCACCGATGATCGCGGGGAGTCTGGCCATCGATCCCATGTCGGCGACGATCGCGACCCGCACCTCACGCACACTGAACTTCGCGTCTGCACTGGCGTACCGCACGTCGGCTGCGGTGATGAGGTCGACACCACCACCGATGCACCAACCCTGAACGGCCGCGACAACGGGCTTGCGGCAATCCGCGACCGCGTTGACGGCTTTCTGCATCGTCTTGATGGTGTCGTGAAACGTGGTCCGCGGGCCGGCCAACGCCTGGTCCGCCATGAGCGGACCGAATGTTCCTGCCATCGCAGCGAGGTCGAGTCCGTACGTGAAGTTCTTGCCGGAGCCGGCGAGCACGACCGCCCGAACCTCGGGATCGACGTCCAACTGCGCGAACAGCTCCGTGCTCTCACTCCAGAAGTCGGGGCCCATGGCGTTGCCTTTGCCCGGTCCGAGAAGGGTCACTTGCGCAATGTGGTCTGCGATCTCGACCGAGAAGGCTTTCCAAGTACGTTCCGTCATACTTGGCAAGCCTAGCGGGGTCGCTGCGGATTCCCGCACGGCATGTTACGGCGCGTAACATCTGGACTAAGACCCTGCTCAGCTCTGGTATGCGATGCAGATCCGGCCCATCATCGAAGCATGCTGATGCATCAGGGACTCGGCCTCGACACCTTCAACGACCTGCCGCGTCGCAAAGCGGTGCACGCACTGTACGAGTGCTGTTGCTCGGTGACCTGGGCGTCACGCGTGGCCGAGAAGAGACGGTATCGCTCTCGCGCCGAACTGTTCTCCGTGGCAGCTGCAGAACTGAACGAGCTGTCCGAGAACGACGTGGATTCGCTGGCGTCGACGCTGCCGGAGCCGAGCAAAGTGTGCACGGTGATGGACTTCGACACGCGCGAGGCGTTGGGAACAGCAGCACGTGCGTACGAGCAGCGGTTCGGCTACGCCTACGTGGCGAGCCTGTTGTTCGCCCCCGAGTCCTTGGAGCCGCGCGAGATCCTGGTCGATCTCGGCCACCGTCTCGACAACGACGACCCCACCGAGCGCAGCGTCATGCTCGGCGAGCTGGCGAAGATCAACAACATTCGTTTGGAACGGTTGCTGGGACCCGAGGGCGGATGGCCTCGGTACTGAGACGCCATCCAACTCGCTCGGGCTGCGCTGTCCGAGTCAGCCGAACAAACCGACCACACGACCGATCAGCCCACCGGCAATCAGGATCGCCAACAATGCTACGACGCAGATCACGATGACCGGCATGAGGCGGCTTCGCTGCGGCGGTTCGTGATTCGGGCCACCCGCCGCAGTTTCGGCCGGCGGGGTGTCTCCTGGAGTGACCCCGCCTCCCTGTTCGAGGCCCGCGGTGTCGTTCGGATCCGGATTCTGAGCGTTCATCTCTAGCGTTTACCCGGTGCGATGTAGCTCAATCGAGATGTGCCCTGGCTATCGCTCCGGCGAACAATTCGGATATCGCATCGGCGATGGTTGCCTCGTCGATTCCCTCCGGATCCACCGAATGTTCGACGGCCAATCCGGAGATCAATGCCACCAGGGACGTCGCGAGGCGTCGGGCATCGAACTTCTCGCCGACGCCCCAGTCCTCTGCCCGCTCGGCGATGAGACGTTCGAGTTCACCTCGCAAGGCGCGACGGTCGGCGCGGTAGCGATCGGCGACGGCGGGATCACGTCCGGCCAGGATTCCGAATTCGACGGTCAGCAGCGGCCAGCGCGGTTCGGCGACCACCCAGGCAGCGATTTCACCGCCGCCTGCTCCGGCTGCCGCGGTGGGGTCCAGATCCGAGATGTGCGCCAGCACGCGGGCGGCGAGGTCGAGTGAGCGCATGGCCAACAGCTCGGCGAACAGTGCTTGTTTGGATTCGAAATTGGAGTAGACGGCTCCCTTGGTGAAGCCGGCACGATCGGCTATGTCGGTCAGTTTGGCTGCGACATAACCATGTTCGGTGAATTCTTCCGCGGCGGCTGCGAGGAGCCGGACTCGGACATCCGTGCGCTGGGGACGGCGTTGCGGCTGTGTCGGCTCCCACTTTTCTTGCTCGACGGCATTCACGATACCTAGAGTATTCAATACCTCGGGTATCGACAAGGAGTCGTCCATGCGCAAGATGTCACTGCTCGCCGTCGCGGTTCTGGTACTGCAGCTCGGCTTCATCCTCAGCTACGTTTCGGCGTTTCATCAGCCGACACCTCATGCCATCCCGATAGCGGTGGTCACCGAAGCCGGTCTTCCCGACGGCCTCGACCAGCAGACCGCAGATCGGCTCGACGCCCTCGCGGGCACCCCACTCGATGCGCGTACTGCCGTCGACACGGCCGAGGTGCGCTCCCTGCTGCGCAATCGGGACATTCTCGGTGCATACGTCGTCGGCGCGAACGGAACGGACACCCTCATCACCGCCAGTGCCGCGGGCAGCTCTGTGGCAAGCGCACTGCAGTCGATCTTCACCGAGGTCGACGCCGCCCAGGGCCGCCAGTTCGTGGTTCGCGACGAGATTCCGGTCGGTGCGCACGACAATCGAGGACTGACCGGCTTCTATCTGTCGGTGGGCTGGGTGGTCGGTGGCTACCTCCTGGCGGCCGCATTCGGGCTGCTGATCGAAGCCCCGAGGTCACGCCTCGAAACCTGCATGCACGTCGGCATTCTCGCGGCGTACTCTCTCGCCTCCGGCGTACTCGGAGCCTTCATCACCACCGGAGTTCTGAACACCTTTGCCGGGCATTGGTTTCCACTCACACTGTTGGGCACCGGCGTGGTCTTCGCGACCGGACTTCTCACCATGGGACTGCGCGCACTGATCGGCATCGCTGCTGTTCCCGCCGCGATCGTTCTGTTCGTCGTTCTGGGAAACCCCAGTGCTGGAGGCGCTTTCGGGACCGACGTGCTCCCCTCGTTCTACGCGTCGATCGGGCGATGGATCACCCCGGGCATCGGCACCGAGGGCGTGCGCAGCATCGTGTACTTCTCGGGCACAGGGGTGGGGCAGCCCGCTCTCGGTTTGGCGCTCTACATCTCGGTCGGTGCGCTACTGGTGATCGCGGCGGCTCTGCGTCGACGGTCCGCGCACACCCAGGTCGCTGCGCCCGCAGCCAGTAAAGTGTGATTCCATGACCGCCACCTTCCCGCTGCCACTGCCAGATCTCGCCGTCCGCACCCTCGGAGGCGCAGTCGTGTGGGCAAACGACGAGACATTCGCGGAGAAGGAGAATCTGGTCAGCCCGGGCAAAGCCGACTATTCGACGGCGACGTTCGGGCACAAGGGCCAGATCTACGACGGCTGGGAGACGCGACGACGACGCGAGGCCGGATACGACGAGGCCATCGTCCGTCTCGGCGCACCCGGCGTCGTGTCCGCGATCGTCGTCGACACCTCGTGGTTCACCGGAAACTATCCGCCGGAGATCTCCGTCGAGGCTGCCGAGGTGGACGGCTTTCCGTCCACCGACGAGCTGCGCACACAGACCGAATGGACCACCATCGTTTCCCGCAGCCCGGTCGACGGCGACAGTGAGAACAGGTTCCAGGTCGCCTCCGATGCACGGTGGACGCATGTGAAGCTGTCGATCTACCCGGACGGCGGAGTGGCGCGCCTGCGGGTACTCGGCCGGGGCACACCCGACCCGAAGTTCCTCGCGGCCGGTCCGGTGGACCTGGCTGCGCTCGAAAACGGCGCTTACGTCTCGGCGTGCTCCAACATGTTCTACAGCTCCCCCAACAATCTGCTCTTTCCCGGACCTCCACGGTCGATGGGTGAGGGCTGGGAGACCTCGCGCAGACGCAACGATGCGAACGACTGGGTTCAGGTCCAGCTGGCAGGAACCGGGTTGATCCGCCTCGCCGAGCTCGACACCACCTGCTTCCTCGGCAACGCTCCGGGCTCCGCATCGCTGCGCGGACGTCTGGGAGACGGTGAGTGGATCGAGCTGTTGCCGCGCACGAGGCTGCAGCCCGACACCCGGCATCGCTTCGTCCTCGACCACGAGGCCCCGGTGTCGGAGGTCCGGATGGACATCTACCCGGACGGCGGCATGGCGCGATTGAGACTGTTCGGGGATTTGCAGGAGTGAAGCCTGCGGAACGACCCTGATGACAGAGTGAAGCCTGCGGAACGACCCTGATCTGCAAGCCTCCTGCGTAAACGCTCGCGGGGCAATAGGGTTGGAGAATGTCCCGGCTACTTCATCCGAATGCAGCCCATGTCGCCGACACGCTGATTTCGCGCGGCCATCACGGTGTGGTGGTGAACAGCCCGGAGGGCACCCACACCGCTGCCGATGCCGCTGCGGCGCTGGGTGTCGATGTGGGCGCGATAGTCAAGTCGATGGTGTTCCTGTTGGGCGACGAGCCGGTGCTCCTGCTGGTGTCGGGTGCGCACAACGTTCATCTCGACCACACGGGTGCGCGTCTCGGCGGCACGTTGCGGCGCGCAGATCTCGAGACGGCGAAGCACGCCACCGGGCAGCCGATCGGCGGAATCGCCCCGGTCGGTCATCCGACCAATCTCGAGACTTTCATCGACCAGGATCTGGCCGACTACACAGAGATTTGGGCCGCCGCTGGGCATCCCAACACGATCTTCCGGTCGACGTTCACCGAGTTGCTGCGGATCACCGCCGGTTTGGCCATCGACGTCCGATGACCCGCTAGGGCGTGCGGGGACGCGTCAGCCTGCCGTCACGTCACGCTGATCGTCTGCGGGAGTGGCGCACGGGGATCCCACCCCGGCGGTCCCGTCGACCAGGTCGGGAAACGGCCGAGGGTCGGGCACCGGATTCCACCAGCCGGAGTCCTCGGTGTAGTTCCACTTCGGTCCGCACTCCACGAGAGCGGCCACGGCGTCGACCAGTCGGGTCACATCGGCCGAGGAACTACCGAGCCCGATGCTGGCTCGAACGGCTCCTGCCGGGTGCCCCAGCCTCGCGAGCAGCGGATGTGCGCAGAATTGTCCGTCTCGAACGCCGATGCCGTGCTCGGCGGACAGGTACGCAGCCACCTCGCCGGGGTCGCGTCCGGCCACGGTGAACGTGACGATGCCGACGCACTCGGGGGCGTCGGCCCACACGTGCAGCTGCTCGACGCCGCGCAGAGCTGCCAGCCCTTCGCGCAGCTGGGCCGACAGTTCCTCCTCGTGGGTTTGCGCTGCGGCGTCGTCGAATCCGGCGATGGTCTCGCAGGCCGCGGCGAGTGCGGCGACACCCAGTACGTTGGGGGTTCCCGCCTCGTGTCGCTGCGGCGCCGGAGCCCACTCGGTGTTGTCGACGCTCACCCGGCGCACCGCGCCGCCGCCGGCCAGGTACGGCTCGCCGAGGTCGAGCCAATCACGCTGTCCCACCAGCACTCCCGCGCCGAACGGGGCGTACAGCTTGTGCCCGGAGAACGCGAGGTAGTCCACGCCGAGTGCCGCGATGTCGATGCGTCGGTGCGGCAACAGTTGAGCACCGTCCACCACGATGCGGGCGCCGTGCCGGTGCGCCAGTGCTGCGAGTTCGGCGATGGGCAGAACTTCGCCGGTGACATTCGAGGCACCCGTGATCGCCAGCAGCGCAGCCGGTTTCGCAGCCAGTTCGGCCTCGAGCCGGTCGATCGTCTCGGCCAATGTCGACGCTGCCGTCACCACGCGACGATCACGCCACGGAAGCAGATTCGCGTGATGTTCGATATCGAGCACCACGGTGTCGCCGGGTACACATCCAGCAAGCAGGTTGAGCGAGTCGGTGGTGTTCCGGGTGAACGCCACCACCGAATCTGTCTGTGCACCAACAAAATCGGCGACCGTCACCCGCGCCTTCTCGTAGGCCGCCGTCGATACCCGCGAGGCGTAACCTGCACCGCGGTGCACGCTCGAGTAGAACGGCAGCAGGTCCGCGATTCGGTCCGTCACCGCCGCCAGCGCCGGTGCACTGGCGGCGTAGTCGAAGTTGGCGTACGTGCACGTACCGCCCTGTACCAGGGGCACCTGCAGATCCGTGCCCGAAACAGGGGCAAAAGGAGTGCAGGGTCGAGAAAGTACAGACGTCATGGCAACACCCTCACGTTCGAGGGACCCGCAACCGGAGCAATGGGTGAACGAGTCCGCGCTTGCCGCGCCGGTTCTCCGGCCACAGCCTGGTCGTCACCCGGAGCACCCCACCGCGGAGGAGGGTTGCCGACCAGCTAGCCGGGGCTCGATGCTGGTACTCGTGACCGTGGGGAAAACCCTCGCAAACGTCCAGCAGTTTTGTCAAGCCCGGCCCCGCGGTTGATCGCTAGTAGGATCCTCGCAGTGCGACAGAGAGTCCGTTCACCTTCTGGCAAACCGAACGTGAGATAACCAACGACGCTGCGGCCTCCCCTGCCGCGGCTCGACAAGCGCTCCACTGCCCCACGAACACGAAGGACACCTGGTTGTCTGTGCACGAACAACATGGCGATTCCGCGGACTCCGGTCTTGCCGGCCATTCCGTAACCACCGATCTCACGGTAGAGGCTGCTCCTGCCCAGTACCTTCGCTCGTCTCTCGCCGCACCGCCGCGCACGCTGATCGACGTCCTTCGCGCTACCGCAGAGCGCTTTCCCGACGCCCCCGCCATCGACGACGGTGCCGTCGCTGTCAGCTACAGCGAGCTGCTGGACGACATCGACGAGGGGGCCCAGTGGCTCGCCAATGCCGGTGTTCGGCGCGGCGATCGCGTCGGCATCCGCATGCCCTCGGGTTCCTTCTCGCTCTACGTCGCCATCCTGTCCATCCTGCAGGTCGGTGCCGCCTACGTTCCGGTCGACGCGGACGATCCGGAGGAGCGCGCCGAGCTGGTCTTCGGGGAGGCCAAGGTGACGGCCATCGTCACCGCTGGCGGAATCGCGGCCGGGACTGCGCCCAGACAGGATCGCGCCGAACACGACTCCGGTCCCCCCACCCCCGAGGACGATGCGTGGGTCATCTTCACCTCGGGGTCGACGGGCACTCCCAAGGGTGTCGCAGTCAGTCATCGCAATGCGGCGGCGTTCGTCGACGCCGAGGCCCGCATGTTTCTGCAGAAAGATCCCCTCGGGCCGGGCGACCGAGTGCTCGCGGGCCTGTCGGTGGCGTTCGATGCCTCGTGCGAGGAGATGTGGCTGGCGTGGCGGCACGGTGCCTGCCTGGTGCCCGCGCCTCGGTCGCTCGTGCGCTCCGGCTTCGATCTGGGCCCGTGGCTCGTCTCCCGCGACATCAGCGTCGTCTCGACGGTGCCGACGTTGGCGTCGTTGTGGCCGGCGGTGGCGTTGGAAGCGGTGCGGCTGCTCATCTTCGGCGGCGAAGCCTGCCCTCCGGAGCTGGCCGAGCGGCTCGCCGTCGAAGGCAGGGAGGTCTGGAACACCTACGGCCCCACCGAAGCGACCGTTGTCGCGTGCGCCGCGATCATGGACGGCACCGGCCCGGTCCGCATCGGTCTGCCGCTCGACGGCTGGGACCTGGCGGTGGTCGATGCTTCGGGCGCTCCGGTTCAGGTCGGCGAGGTCGGTGAATTGGTCATCGGTGGTGTCGGGCTCGCGCGGTATCTCGATCCGGCCAAAGACGCCGAGAAATACGCGCCGATGCCCTCCCTCGGGTGGGATCGGGCGTACCGGAGCGGCGACCTGGTCAAGCTGGAGCTCGAGGGTCTGCTGTTCCAGGGCCGCGCCGACGATCAGGTCAAGCTCGGTGGTCGACGCATCGAACTCGGCGAGATCGACAATGCGCTGCAAGCACTTCCGGGTGTCGGCGGCGCCGCCGCGGCGGTCCGCAAGACGGGCGCGGGCAACTCCGTTCTGGTCGGTTATCTCGCCAGTACCGACCCGAATTTCGATCTGGAGGCCGCCCGTGCGTTGCTGGCGGAGCAGCTGCCGTCGGCGCTGGTGCCACGGTTGGCGTTGGTCGAGGAGATGCCGACGCGCACCTCGGGCAAGGTCGACCGTAATGCTCTGCCGTGGCCCCTTCCCGGTTCGGCCGGGGCGTCGGCGCTCGGCGGGACTGCGGGGTGGGTGGCCGAACTCTGGGCCGACATCCTCGGAGCCCAGATCACCGACGAGAACGCCGATTTCTTCGCCAACGGCGGCGGTTCGCTCTCGGCTGCGCAGTTGGTGACGGCATTGCGCGAGCGGTTCCCGGAGGTGACCGTCGCGCAGCTGTACGACCACCCGCGACTGGGTTCGCTGGCGCAGTACCTCGACGATCTAGAGCCCGTCGTCCAAGCCGTTCCCCGCGATGTGGTTCCGACCTCACGGGTGGCGCAGTGGGCACAGATTCTGGCGACGGTTCCGTTGACCACTCTGACCGGGTTGCAGTGGGTCACCTGGCTCGCGTTGTTGTTCAACGTGATGGCGTGGTTCGACGACGTGTCGTGGGCTCCGACGCTGTCGTGGTGGTGGATCCTTCTCGCGTTCGTCTTGTTCATCACCCCGGTGGGCCGGATGGCGATTTCGGTGATCGGATCACGCATCCTGTTGGCGGGGTTGAAACCCGGTGCGTACAAGCGCGGCGGCAGCATGCACATACGGCTATGGGCAGCAACCCGATTGACCGATGCCAGCGGCGCATCGAACCTCTCGGGCGCGCCGTGGATGGTCTACTACGCGCGTGCACTGGGTGCCACGATCGGCAAGGGCGTCGACCTGCACACACTGCCGCCGGTCACCGGCATGCTCGAGTTGGGCGACGGCTGCTCCATCGAGCCCGAGGTGGATCTGTCCGGGCATTGGATCGACGGCGACCTCGTGTACATCGGCGGCATCGAAATCGGTGCCGGAGCCACCGTCGGTGCCCGCTCGACCCTGCTGCCCGGCACCAAGGTCGGCAAGAACGCCGTTGTGACCGCCGGTTCTGCCGTCGTCGGACGGGTCAAGGCCGGGCAGATGTGGTCCGGTTCTCCGGCGCAGAAGGTCGGCAAGGCCGACCACCCGTGGCCTGCCGAAACACCGCCCCGCGCAACTCGGTGGGTGTTCGCCTACGGCGTCGCATCCCTGTGCCTGTCGGGGATGGCCCTGTTCTCGATCGGGGTCAGCCTCGTGCTGATGGGCTGGTGGATTCACACCGCCGACTCCGTACTCGACGCCTTCGAACGTGGTCTGGTGATGTTGCCGGTTGCCACGTTGGTCTCGCTCGCGGTGTTCGCACTGATCACCGTGGTGGCGGTGCGGTTGCTCAGCATCGGGCTCGTCGCCGGGTACCACCCGGTGCGCAGCCGAATCGGCTGGCAGGTCTGGGCCACCGAACGTCTGATGGACTCGGCGCGTACGTTCCTGTTCCCCCTCTACGCCTCGCTGTTGACACCGCATTGGCTTCGACTGCTCGGCGCGAAGATCGGCAAGGACGTCGAAGCGTCGACGGTGCTGATGATCCCCAAGTTCACTACCGTCGCCGACGGCGCGTTCCTGGCCGACGACACCATGGTCGCCAGCTACGAGCTCGGCGGCGGCTGGATGCATCTCGGCGACGCCAAGGTTGGCAAGCGGGCATTCCTCGGCAATTCCGGTATGACCGGTCCCGGACGAACCGTGCCGAAGAACGGCCTGGTCGCTGTTCTGTCCGCAACTCCGGACAAGGCCAAGTCCGGCTCGTCGTGGCTCGGCAGCCCACCGGTGCGATTGCGTCGAGCCGCAGGCAGTGCCGACTCCTCCCGCACGTTCGATCCCCCGATGAAGTTGAAGGTGGCTCGATCGCTCGTCGAGACGTGCCGGTTGATTCCGGTGGGCGTGACGTTCGGTATCGGGCTTGCGGTCTTGTTCGCTCTGACCGCTCTGGCGGACTCCGTCGGGTATTGGTTGGCGGCGTTGCTCAGTGGTGTCGTCCTGCTCGTCGCAGGGTTCGTCGCTGCTGCTGTCTCGGCGGCGGCGAAGTGGCTGTGGGTGGGCCGGATCGGCAAGACCGACCATCCGCTGTGGAGTTCGTTCGTCTGGCGCAACGAGGTGGCCGACACGTTCGTCGAGACCGTCGCCGCGCCGTGGTTCGCACGTGCCGCCGAGGGCACGGCCGTGCTGAACATGTGGTTGCGGTGGCTCGGAGCGGATATCGGCCGGGGTGTGTGGTGTGAGACCTACTGGCTCCCGGAGGCAGATCTGGTGACATTGGCCGACGGTGCGACGGTCAATCGAGGGTGCGTTGTGCAGACGCACCTGTTCCATGATCGGATAATGTCCATGGACACTGTCGATCTCGGCGCAGGCGCAACCCTGGGTCCGCACTGTGTCGCGCTGCCGGCTTCCGGTATCGGCGACGGTGCCACCGTGGGGCCCGCTTCTCTGGTGATGCGTGGCGACACCGTTCCCACGCATACTCGTTGGCAGGGCAACCCGATCGCGCCGTGGGCCAAGGGTGACCCTTTTCCGCGGATTCGCGACGACCGAGACGAGGGGTGATCGTTCGTGGCAGACAGGCTCGTAGCACCGGTTTTCGATGTCGATTCCAGTGACAATCCGATAGATACGTACCTTCCGCAGAACGGCAACCGCGGCTATCGCGTCTCGCGCTACGAACTCGACCTCGAGTACAAGGTCGAGAGCAACCGGCTCAGTGGCAAAGCGAAGATCACCGCCGTCACCACCGCGACGGTGACGAAGTTCGCGTTCGATCTCGGCCCGGCGATGAACGTGACCAAGGTGTCGGTCAACGGTTCACGCTCGGTGAAGTTCAGCCATCAGCGGGGCAAGCTCAAGATCACCTCGGCCAAGGAGATCGCGTCGGGTGCGGCGTTGGTGGTGACGGTGACGTACGGCGGAACTCCCAAGCCCATCAACGGTTCCTGGGGTGAGGTCGGTTGGGAGGAGCTCACCGAGGGATCGATTGTCGCCAGTCAGCCCAACGGTGCCGCCTCGTGGTTCCCGTGCGACGACCATCCGGTGTCCAAGGCCAGCTACGGCATCACCATCACCACCGATTCGCCGTACTACGCGGTGGCCAACGGTACGTTGGTGCGCCGTCAGACCCGCGCGAGCCGCACCACCTGGGTATACGAGCAGCCCGAGCCGATGGCGACGTATCTGGCGACCATTCAGATCGGTCCGTACGAGCATCGCATCGTCAGCCCGGGGCCGGTACCGATGAAAGCGATCACTCCGCCGCGGCTGCGCGCGCAGTTCGATCACGATTTCGGCCGCCAGCCGCAGATGATGGATACGTTCGTACGGCTGTACGGCCCTTACCCTTTCGCGTCGTACACGGTGGTGGTCACCGATGACGATCTCGAGATTCCGGTCGAGGCGCAGGGATTGTCGATCTTCGGAGCCAATCACTGCTCCGGCTCTCGGCACTACGAGCGCTTGGTGGCGCACGAGCTGGCCCATCAGTGGTTCGGCAATTCGCTCACTCTCGGCAAGTGGGCCGATATCTGGCTGCACGAGGGTTTCGCCTGCTACTCGGAGTGGATCTGGGCCGAGAACTCCGGCGGCGCGAGCGCGCACGACAAGGCCGAGCGGGCGCACTCCATCCAACGCGGTTTGGCCATGGACATGCAGCTCAGCGATCCCGGTGCCGAGCGAATCTTCGACGACCGCGTCTACAAGCGCGGCGCTCTGGCTCTGCACGCATTGCGCTGCACCATCGGCGACGAGCGCTTCTTCGGCCTGATCCAGGAGTGGACCTTCAAGTACCGCTACTCGACGGTGGCGACCGCCGATTTCACCGATCTCGCCTCCCGTTTCGGTTGCCCCCGAAGCTTCTGGGACGCATGGCTGGTGGACAAGCAGTTGCCGTCGTTGCCGTGATCTGCGCTCTGCGACAAGGCCGTTCGGATCCGGCTCAGCGATACCCGAGCGAGACGATCAAGCCTGCGACCGCATAGCCGTACAGCGCGGTGGTCGCCAGCCCTTGCCGCCAGAAGCCCGTCGGGAACGACGCCGCCCACCGCCCCCTGCCGTCCAGTCGTAGATCGCAGGGAAAGTCGCTGATCACCATGGCCGATGTCGGCTGTTTCGAGTGCGCGAGCACCACGCCGGTGGTGAACGGCAGACCGCGAACGAACAGGTGACCGCGGGCCTGCCCGGCCCGGTACCGCACCGCGGATTCGGTGACAGTACCTGTGTACCAACGTCGTTGGACGTTCCATCCGGTGGCGTGTGCGACGCGAAGGTTGCGGTCGCCGCGCAGTGCGGTGTCGACGGTCTCGATGTCCGCGATCGTTCCCCACCGCAGCATCGACCACCACCGCCTGATCGCCCCGATACGCCCCGCCACTGCGCCCGTCAGCACGACCGCGAAGATGTACGGCACCAGTGCGGGATGGCTCGACCAGCATGCGGCAGGGACGATCACTGCGAGAAGAAACCAGTAGGCCTCGCGCCGGTTCCATACCGTCGCACCGGCGAGCGCCACCGTCGGAGGGACCCGATGCGGCGGGGCAGTGCGCGCGGACTGCAGCATGATGCCGCTGATACTAACCTCCGTCGTGGGGCCTTTTCGCAGCCGGGGGGAGGC
>NZ_JBMIRQ010000112.1:0-3429 GCF_049195265.1 Rhodococcus sp. MALMAid1271
CCTTTTGCGTACCTCCAGGTACGCAAAAGGCGCACGACGGGGTGCTATGTCCAGGCCGCCGCGATTGCGTCGATCATGCCGTCGAACTGATGTCCACCGGTCGGGAATTCGATCACTCTCGCCGACGGCAGAACCGTCGAGTTCAGCGCCAGGTGAGAAACGGGAACCACGTCGTCGTCCCCGCAGTGCAGGAGCGCCAGATCTGCTTCGGGCTCGGGGCCGGTGAACGCGTAGTCGGCGACGTCCCACCCTCGCGGAGTCCAGTCCGGCATCGCCAGCAGAGTGGCACGCACGGGCCACGGCCTGTGATGTTCTGCCAAGACCCTGACGAGGATCGACGCGCCGAAGGAATGCGCAATCACCGAATCCTCAGGTCCGAGCCGGTCCAGGTGTCGGCGAACCGGTTCGGCCCAGTCCTCGAAACCCATTGCGGTGTCGGACAGCTCGGGCATCCGAAGGTCGAGACCGAGAGCGTCGGCCAACCCGTGCGCCAGCTCCGCGTCGTCGACGAATCCGCCGGCACCATGAACGAACAGAAGTGCTCCTACCACGCTGGGGTTCCTTTCCGAGGCGATGTTGTCATGGGAGAAGACCGAATTACGGTGATGAATTCACCGGTTGACTCGTATTCGGGGTCCGTGCGAGCATCATTGGCAGCGTCGCGTGTCGATGACGGACTGCGTCAGGCATGGAGGCGTCGTACTGCCCAGGAGGCAGCGAGTGTCCATTTCGTTCGATCACACCATCGTTGTTGCGAAGAACAGTTCCGATTCTGCGGCGTTCTTTCGCGAGCTGTTCGCTCTGCCGGAAGCGTCATCTTGGGGGCCGTTCGTCAACGTGCAACTCACCGATGGAACTCTCGTTCAATTCGCCGAGCCGCCCTTCGACGATATTCAAGTTCAGCACTATGCGTTTCGGGTCAGCGACGATCTGTTCGACGCGGCTTACACCAGGCTGGAAGACCTTGGCGTCGAACAATGGGCCGACCCTCGGATGACCGAACCCGGTAAGGTCAACACCGACCACGGGGGCCGCGGAGTGTATTTCCGCGACCCGACCGGGCACTTCTTCGAGATGCTGACGCACTCGTACCTGCCGACGCCGGGTGAGCCGGTACCGTAGCCACTGTGGCCGAACAACAGCATGTTTCGATGACGAGGACGGCCTACGACACCGTTGCCGAAAGCTATGCCGACCTCGTTCGCGACGAACTCGACGGTAAGCACCTCGAGCACGGTCTGTTGGCGACGTTCGCACAAAGAGTTCCAGTAGGTGAGGTTCTCGAGGTCGGCTGTGGAACCGGCCGCGTCACCGAGCATCTGCACCGACTCGGCCTCGACGTAGCGGGGATGGACTTGTCGCCCAACATGATCGAGGTTGCGCGGCGTGAATACCCACACCTGAGATTCGATGTCGGATCGATGGAGGCACTGGACGCCGGGGACGGAGCCCTCGCTGGCATCGTGGCCTGGTATTCGATCATCCACACGCCGCCCGAGCGGCTGCCAGCGGTATTCGCCGAACTGAACCGAGCGTTGGAAGCAGATGGTCTGCTGCTGCTGGCATTTCAATCCGGCGACGAGCGAGTGCGGCTCGAACATGTTTACGGACACTCGGTCTCGTACGACGCCTACCGACTGGACCCGGACGATATCGAAAAGATGCTGGTCGACGCCGGCTTCGAGATCGAGGTTCGAGTGCACCGGGCTCCGGTGGGATACGAGCCGACACCGCAGGCCTATCTGATGGCGCGCACACGAACGAGACAGTAGTGATCCTCGGACCGGACGCACCGTTGCCCAGTTGTTTCTGTGGCTCGACCTGCCGCGCCGAACAGTCATGCGGCAGGTGATGATTCGGACGCTACGGCGAAGGCTCGGTAGGCGTGAGCTGTGGAACGGCAACATCGAACCCTCCCTGCACCGCATCTTCTTCGACCGCGAGCACGTCGTTCGGTGGGCATGGAACACCTACCGGTCGACGACCGAGCGAGTGCAGCGACTGAGCGTGCGCCGCCCGGAGCTGACGATTGTTCGCTTCCGTTCGCACCGGGACGTGGACGCATGGATTGCGCACCAGCTGATTCCGCTGACCCGGTAATGGTTGTCAGCAGCCCAATCGTGTTGCGAGAGAATCGATCGAGTCGACGCTGTGTGTCCACTCGGCTTCGGCGGTGAGGTCGGTGGTCTGACTGGGACCGTGCTCGAGGGGACGGGCGACGAATGCCGTTGCGAAGCCGCAGCCCGCGGCCGCCGCGAGGTCACTGTTGTGCGCGGCCACCATCATGCACTCGCTCGGCTCGAGATCCAGAAGATCTGCGGTGCGGAGATACGCTTCGGGCATGGGCTTGTAGGCCTGGACAGGTTCTGCTCCGAGGATTGCGTCCCACGGCAGTCCGGCGTTCTTTGCCATGTCGAGCAGCAGCGAGACATTGCCGTTGGAGAGCGGGGCGATGATGAACTCGGTGCGCAGCCGGGTGAGGCCGGGAATCGAATCCGGCCAGGGGTCCAGTCGATGCCACGACCGATTCAACACATCCACGTCGTTGTCGTGCAACCGAACGCCGAACTCCGAGAGCACGAGTCGGAGAGATTCCAGATGCAGTACGTCGAGCCGGGTGAAGGGCCGGCGGCCGGAGCGCACCTCTTCCATCGCCGGTTGGTACAGGCTGCGCCAGCGGTCGGCGAAGGCAACACTGTCGACATCCGGACCACACATGGATCGCACCTCGCGGGCGACGCTGGTGTGCCAGTCGACGACGGTGCCGAACACGTCGAACAGGAGAGCCTTCAACGATCCTTCTTCTTCTTTTTCTTCTTCTTCGTGGATTGCCCGCCGGCGGACAAGAGCGCGCCGGCAAGCGGAATGAGAAGGAAGAACAGCCATTTCTGGTCGAAATCGGTGAGGAAGAACAACGCCAAGGAACCGAAGATGACCAGTGGCATCACCACTGCGGCCCAGTCGACACCGCCGCCGCCGGTGTCGGCCGAAACTTCCGACTTCCCGAGCTGAACGGGCTTGCGGGACGTGTCCGCGGCTGCGGGGAGATCGACGAAGACCTTGTCGAGCTCCCCACGCGTCATGGCGGAAGCGATGCTGGCACTGCGCTCGTCGAACTCGGGAACCGTCAGACGGCCCTCGCTGAAGTGCTGGCTCAACGCCTCGAGTGCTTTTTCCCGGTCGACTGTGCCGATACGAATTTCTGGAGGCTCCGACATGGCTACAGGGTAGCGCGACCCGAGTTTCGAATCAGTGCCGAATTCCGCTTCGAGTCACGGACGTGTCGTCACTTGATTTCGGTGAGGACGGTGCCTTGGGTGATGGCGTCGCCTGCGGTGACGGTCAGGCCGGTGATGGTGCCTGCTTTGTGGGCGTTGACGGGGTTTTCCATTTTCATCGCTTCGAGGACGGCGATGAGGTCTCCTGCTT
>NZ_JBMIRQ010000113.1:0-360 GCF_049195265.1 Rhodococcus sp. MALMAid1271
CACTGCCGAATCCAGTAACAGTGGCGACGATGAAACGACAGCCACCGCGGCACGGGACGCCGCCGCCGCTCGTGATCCGCGCAGCCAACGCGAACGCTGTCACGACGCCCTGAAACTGGCGCTCCGGCACACGCTCGCCTCCGGGACCCTCGGCACCCACCGCGGCCTACCCGTCACCGCCATCATCACCATGACCTTGAAAGACCTCGACGCCGGCTGCGGATACGCCATGACCGCCACCGGCTCCCGCGTCTCCATCCGCGACGCCATCAGAATGGCCTCCCACGCCCACCACTACCTCACCATCTTCGACGACGACGGCCGAGCCCTCTACCTCGGCCGCTCCAAACGCATCGCCTC
>NZ_JBMIRQ010000015.1:0-31012 GCF_049195265.1 Rhodococcus sp. MALMAid1271
ATCGAACGGACCTACCATCGCAAGCGTCGCCAACGCCGGCTCGGCAAACTCACCCCAACCGAGTTTGAGACAATCAATCAGTCCGCACACGCGGCCTGATTCACTCAACCCAACGAGTCAACCGAACTCGGGGCAGTCCCCGGCGTCACTGAAACACCGTTGTCGAGATGGACAATCATGGCTTACTGCGCTGCACGACTTTCTAGGCGACGTACAGATATAGAAGGCCCGTGACCGCACCGGCCGCGCAACCTACTGCGAAGTCCACGGCCGTCGACCCCGAGTTCACAACATTCTCCGCAGCGAGAAACCCCAGCCCGACCGCAGGCATCAAGGCAAACGCGTTGATGTACTCACTTCGGGTCGCGCCACTATTCCGAGCCAGCGGACCTTTCACGATGTAGTCACGAAATGTCTGCTGCATCAGTGCATCTCCGAACTGCTACGTGCCACATCCAAGGATAAGGCCCGAGACTCAGCACAGTTTGTCGAAGTCAAGCTGGCTACCGACACCTGCCTTCACAATCTGGCAAAGAAAGCCGCCGAAGCCCAACTCGGTATCGATCGGCTCTGCATCCAGACGTACCGTGTCGCGCACACGAACCGAACCACCGCCTGTCGATCCGCCAACCGAATCGGATCGTGCCGGGTCGGGACCGCCACCACAGCCATCGCCAACGCCCGCGGGATGGCACCGTGCAACCGGGCAGCGCTGACACCCATCACGACGGCATCGTCGGCATCGTCGGCACTGTAGGCCGCAACCGCGACACCGGCCGCCGCTGCCTCCAAGCCAGGCATCCACTCGGTCCCGACCCCGATCGTCGGGCACTGCCACGTAGAAGCCCGTCGCCACCCGATGCAGCAGACCCGAGTTCGTCAGGCGCGCGAGCTCGGCGCGCGGGTGCGCGTAGACATCGGCCGCCGTCGCTACGAGCACCATTCGCACCGGAGCCGAGCGAACTCGGAAGACACCCCGGCCTGACGGCGTCGAACATCGCCCGAAGTCACGGCAATCTCCACTGAGTATCGGATACGCAGGCTTCAGGCCTACAGAACCGATACTCATTCCGACACCGCAATCCAGCCCGTGCCTGCTGCGAAGTCCGTACGCATCCGCCTGCATCCACACGAGCGCTCACCGATGGGATAGCGACGAGTTGTGACATTCTGTGACACCGAACGCCGAATCGAGCCGCCGAACCGGCAAATCCACAGGTCACAAGCGACGCATGAACCCAGGTGGACGGACCGGGCTCGCTCAAGGCAAGGCCAACAGGCCAAAAAAAGACGGCTCCAACCATTTTCACTGGTCGGAGCCGTCCGGAAGAGCCCCCTAACGGGATTGAACCGTTGACCGCTCGCTTACAAGTATGTTGCGAGACAACCAAATACGTCCGCATGGAACCACCACAGAGGCTCTGACCTGTGTCAATCGTCCAAGCGGGACCATCCGAATCCACCGTCGTAGGTACCGACATGTGACACTCTCGTGACACTGAGACCTACTGGAGGTTGTTTGTCCTCGGCAGCCCGTGCAGTCGCTTCGCATTGTCGCTCTGATCAGTGGCCCATCCAAGGCTCCCGACCATGTAACCATCTCGACCGATTCTTTTCCTGATCGTGGAGAACAACCGCCGGCACATGACGCGGGGCCCAGCCGTTCAGAGGGTTCGGATCGTCGAAGAGCGCATTCGCGAACATGCCAGACGACGGAAAGAACGTGCCCTCGCGAGTCAGCCCACCCACGCTCAGCACCAAGACGTCAGATCTGGTGTCATCGTGCTGCTGCACGACTCGCTTCACCTCGGCCCGAAGGTCGGACCGTGTAAAGGAGTCGTGATACGCCAAGCCAATGTCGAATCCCAAGGTCGCCCGCAGGCTCGATCGGTAGTCCACAGGCAAGGCCGCCCAGGTACAGCCAACACTCCCGGCCGCGTTCTGATTTATTACAGTATTCGCCGGTATCGTGTCCGACGCTCGATGAAGTCGGCGGAGCACTTCGCCGGAGGGAGGGGACACTGATTTCAGGTGATCAATCATATGTTCAATCTCGTTACCGCGAGGCGGCAGCCGGTTTTCTCCATCCAAATTGAACCACACCGACACCATGGAACCTCGATGCTGACGAAGGCGTGGCTGCAAGCGTCCACAATCGCGAAAGAGGTGCTCCCGAAGCTGCTCGAAAAGCTTCCAACGCCCGACCGCATTCGGATACTTCGCCTTGGACGGGAGCATCAACTGTGCCGTCTCAACAGCGAATTCGCGCCCGCGAATGGACACCAAGCAGTCCGGTGGTTCGTTCCTGTGCGGCCCCGGACTGATTCGCTCAAAATTTGGTACCGATAGGTGATCGCGCACAAAAGCCGCGACGTCCTCGATTTCCTGTTCGGATTTGCTTCGACCTGCCGACCGCGCTTCAGGTAACTCCATCGCCACCATCACCACCGGCTCCTCAGTCGAATCCACAACACCCACAGCTCCGATTAGGTCGGTCAATCCAGGCGTCGACTGCCGTACGACCATGCCTGTCATCCGCATTCGTTGCTCGATCCGTATTGGAAATGCCGTGAACGAGTCCCCGTTGGTCATACGGAGAACATAGTTCAATCAAGCCGCTCAGTTAGTCTGTCCAGCGCACTTCTTCATTGTCCACTCACGCGGAAACAGGCTCATTCCTGTATAATTCCTCCGTGACGCCCCAACTTGTCCTATGTGTAAGTCCAGTTGAGCAAGCCGAACTCGCACACTGTTGCGATGTCGGGACTGCCCCGGCTCGGTCGCGTCGTGAAAACATCGGATCGTACCGGAGCGACCTGGCTCTGTCGGTATTGTCTGTTGAGCCACGGACAGGGCGACAAGCTGGAAGCCGTCGCCCGCGGACAAAGAGGAGCCCGTTCCGATGATCGCTGCAGCAGGCTTCAACGGCGTGGTCCGCTTCGACGGTCGATACGTCACCATCGAGCGAAGCGGGTTGATGGCCAGACTGTCGGTCGGGGTCGGAGAGAAGCGAATCGCTCTGTCTTCCATCCAAGCAATTCAATTCAAGAAGCCGACACCATTCGTCCTAGGGTACATCGAATTCACTATTCCAGGTGGCATCGAGGTGAATTCACGCTTCACATCGGCATCTCGACGAACGGCTGAAAGCGAGAACGCCGTAACCCTGGAGCGCAGGCACGTCCGCGACATGCTGGCATTACGCCAAGCGATAGACGACGCACTGGTAGCACCCACTCCATCTCCCCCTGCCACATCGAACCCAATTCCACCGCCTCCCCCGCACGTACCCGCGGGGTGGTACCCGAACCCCGATCGCAACGGAAGTCTCCGATACTGGGACGGACAGATGTGGACCACTCACACAGCCCCAGCGGGGTAGAGCAGAACCTATACACGACCGAATCGGTCCGGCCGAGGCCCTTACCTGTGTTTCATAAGTGCTGCATCTCGGGGCTTCGACGAAGAACGGCCCGGTCAGCTCACGCCAACGCCGGCTCGTGCCGCGTCGGCACAGCCACCACAGCCGTCGCCAGCGCCCGCGGAATTTCCACGCGGGTCTCTTCATCTCAGCAAACGACCGGGTGATGCTCCACAACTACCGATGGTCCTGGACGTCCTCCAGCGCCGAGTGGGATGCTGCGAATTGGGGTGCGCTTAGGCCAACACTGCAGGTCAGTCAGGTTGGCGTGGACGTCGATGGGCCAGGCGTCCGCGTGAGCGACCACTCTGGCCTTTACATAGACGGCTGGGGACGCATAAACCTGCGTGCCGATCTGGATGCGGGCGATAACTGGTCATGGAACCACCGGCGAACTCTTTCGATAGGATTTGAGCTCGTTATAACTATAGACGTGCCGATCATCCGGGGAATCAAATCGGCTCGGTCAACAATGACACTCCTGACAACCCTTCGTCGAATGCTGGCAATCTTTAGTGGATTCAGTGACTACAGTGCGGTGCGTACACGCTCATCGCGTCAAGAGCTCCAGTAGATCAACGCGGACCGCCATTGACGTGACAGGACCTCGCCCTTACGGGCGACGCCGATGACGTTGCGGCGGAACTCCGCGGGAAATGCTTTCAGCACGGGAACATCCTTCCATTGTGAGGAACGATCCTCGCAGATCAGATGTTAACCAAAGCCAGGGAAGCCCGGCACACTGCTCAGCGACTGTGCAGAACATTCAAAGCCAAGCAACTCGCGAAAAACGCATGCACCATCCCACCCCAGTTCCCCAACTTACCCAGCTGCTTGACAGCAGTCGACTACGATCAACCGATGAAGATATCCTCTCTCGTCAAACCGGCAAGAAGACCCCACGACATCGCGATAAGAGGTCGGGCTGTGTATTACTCGTATTCGTTCGACCTCGGCCCTGGTCTGAATATAGAAAAATTAGCCGATCAACTTCTTTTAAAGAACCTGGGCAAAAGCGCGGCATCACCAATCTCGGATGAAGTCAGATTCAGCAAGTCCCATATCGAGACGGAAATAATTTTACGTGATATTCAATCGATCAAGACCTTGCAACACGCACTCAAATCTGGAGACTTGTCTACACTTTCGACTTTTCGCCGATATTTTTGGCTATCTCTCAAGGTTGCATCTTCGGGATATTTTCAAAAGCTCAGATCAGGAAACGCAACCGAGGAAACGTCAAAGACAACAGGCGAAATTGAGGATTTGAGCGTTAAACTGGATAAATCGCAAGAGGAACTGCGCCTGAGTCAATCACGATCTGAGGCGTGGGCATCGATACGCAACCTCGCGGAACGTGATCGATACGCTCCACGCTATTTCGACAAGATCCCTTACATCCGGGTCGAGATGAGACAGGTCCCATACACGAGCTTTCTAGTCGGCCAAGACGTCATCGAAGTCTCACTACTGCTCCACACGTCCGGCGTCTGCATTCTCACTCTTGCGTCTGCCGTATCAACCGCCCTGGACCTTAAAGAAATGCGAAACTGCATGGTGAGCGATCTTAACCGAATCGACACCGTCAACATTGCTGCGCCAATTTACAACCACTATTGCAGCGCAAACGGAGTCCAACGGTCCAAATCGAATGATCTCATGCGCGAAGGTGTCGGCTGGATTGCCCTTAGCACCAGCGACACAGCCCAGCTGACTTTTCACTCGGTGTTCGAGATCTATCGCGATGCGATAAGATCGGTTTTTGGCAGTGGTGGGCGCAACGATTGGAGCTCCTACACCATGTTGTCGATAGGGGCACCGGTGTGTGCGTGCGAGGGCAAAGCCGCAAAGGACAGACATCGCCACGATTTAGCGCTGACTGCGCTCAGGGCGACGTCAGCTGTACCTCTAAACGCAGACACAGTGTCAGAATTACTCGCGAATAAACTGAAGGTCTCAGACCGGGAGCTTTGGGTATCTGCAGGTAGCGCAATCTATGCAAACTGGGCCGCGAATGAGCCGGACTATCGGGAAGACTTGATGCAACTCATTCCGATCGAATCAGCCGTTCGACAAATTCGCCAGCTGCAGCAGGTCGATCGCGAGACATCTACGGCCACGGTTCGTGACAAGAAACTGTTCGCCTCACAGGGAATGCTGGCAGTAGGCCTCCAAGAGTATCGAAGAAATCTATTGAACGGGCCGGATGACGAGAACATAATAAATGCAATACTTTCCTCAAATTCTGCTGACACTCTTTATGAAAGATTACTTGACCGCGTCAAAATTCTTGAGAGCATAGTTTCTACGCGCTACTCCAGAATGCAGACTCGACGCTCGATCGCAATCACATCGTCCGGTTTCCTCGTAGTAGTTATGTTTTTAATGCCTCGCATTAGCGAATCGATCCGAACGTTTGAAAGACAGAGTAAATGGTCAAAGGATTTGGTATCGCTTGCGTCGGACACACTAGGGGGACGTGGGCCCCTGGTGCTGTTTATATATTTCGGCGCACTCGCGCTTACAGCCTTTCTTCTCGTGGCATTCTCGATTCGGTGGAGGAGAAGCGGACACCGGCATCGCCAGTACGGGTTAAAGCTACCGCACAATAAGTCCGTCGATACAGTCGGAGACTAGTCTCATCACTGACAGACATTGCACCCGCTATCCAAGGAGCCGCCTTGAGCGACAACGACACTGACCCGCAGCCACTCAGAGGGACCTTCTGGTTGGCCAGCGATTCGTTAAACTCGGTACGCGCCAGCTTGCAATACCGCGACGGCACCGAAGCACTCTTGACCGTCGACGGGCAGATCACACCCGGCCGGTCCCAGCTTCGGCACACAACCGGCTCCAGCGCAACCACCATTCGCGCACCCCATCCTGATGATGCCGTCGCTGACTTTGAGCCGGTGACAGTTCACGGGACTCTAGAGGACGGAACCGCACTCACCCTCCTCGATACACGGATTATGTCGTCCCCGCTGTGGCCACCTCGGTCGCCCCAGCAACGCGCGACAGTACAAACGACTGTCCGCGGTGCGCATCTGACTGGTCCGGAACATCAATTTCACTCGATTCGCTTCTCAGTAGACATCCCTGGGGGTTGGGACCACCTGGCCGCTGACTCGTCAGGTAAATACGCTGTTGCTGAGGGTATTTCGTTCACCGTCATCGAAGACACCGCCGGGCGTCTGCTATTCGAGTACGTCTCAAGCTCGCCCCGATCATTGCTTGAGTTGAGAATGAGCGCTTCAAACGCGATTGCAGGCTTGGTGCAATTATGCACCCGACGTGAACCGCGTGTTTCCTCAATCTCCGTCTCAGCCGATGTAGACGGGCCGTTGCTAGCAGTCAAGCTGACCGAGGAACGCGACACTGAGTCCCGCCCAATGCGGACTTTTATACCTCTAGAGGCACTTACGGTAGAAGTATTGGTTCACTGGCTCAGCGTCTGGCAGAAAATCGGAAACTTGGGTGATGCCGTTATCGCTGGCCGAGATGATGTGGTTGAGGCCAATGTACTCGTTCTGTGTGCTGTAGCCGAAGGCCTGGACAACCGTCTTTTCGGCGACACCAACGAGCAGCTCGTTTTGACGGAGGGACAGCGAAAGACGATCCGCAGGTCGGCCCGGTCCGCAGGGCTTCGCGCGTTTGACGATCTAGGAACGCCTGCCGCTCGCGCGGACATCGAACGAAGCCTGACCGACAGCTTGGCGGGTTTCGGCAGAATGACCTTTTCTGACAGGATGAACCGTTTGGCGACAAAAGCTGCTACAACAGCTCCAGGGATAATCTCGGATTTTTCAGAGTCTGACATTGCGCCACATGAATCATGGCAGGACCTTGTAACTTTTGCGCGAAACACAATGGCCCATCAGATAAGCAGATTCGTGGGAAATCGACATCGTGATCGTCATTACAGGCTACTTATTTCGGTGTCAATGTCGTTGGATTGGGTCTTAAAAATTCTGCTGCTGAACGAATCCGGGATACACCCCCTCATCGTTGAGAGGTCGGTAATTAGCGATGCTGAGTTCCAGTACTACCGAGCAAATATCCGTAGCACACTCAATTGCTGATTCAGGTGCACGCCTCGGTCGTACATCGTAAAATTTGTTGGTATCGATCGCAATCCACGCCAGGTCCACCGACTCCACCGCTCCTCACGCCGCGACGTTTAGCCATGCCTGACCCGATAGCTTCATCTCCCAATCAGATTCGTTGACAAATCCGAGAATTGTCACTGGAGCGGCCCGGTCTTGACTCTGCTGCAATCCTTTGTAAAGGAAACATTGTATGAGGGCGCGAGTCGGCAATGGGTCACCGCCTTCACTACACCGGAACATCGGCAGCGTTCGTGATCGGTTGCTCCTCCCGAGAAATCGTCGGTTGGCACGGTTCGACGGTCGAAGACACCACTATGATTACCACGCAGTGGTGATAGCACCATGCGACGAGATTACGGTGGAATCGAACTGGCTCAGGGCTCACTCATCACAGCGACGCTGGCAGTCCGTCGCGCAGTGCTGTTGTGCAACGAAGCCGTGCAGGGAACGGTCTTGTTGCGCTCACCGCAGTCAGTCCCGTTGGCGCGAGTGAGTTTGCGATGGAGGCCTGCTGATCGATCCGCAGCGGAAGTCGGGATTCACCTCAGCTACCTCAGGCGTGGCGACCTCCCCTGCGATCACGACCGGACGGTGCATTAGCTGACCGAAGGTGCGCGGCCGGGCGCTTCGATTTCGCTCACCAACAGTCGCAACCCAGAAATCACGACAGATCGGTACAAATGGGATCACAGACCAGCTGGTTGCTAGCGCAGCCGCGATCTGTTCGTTACGGTACCTAGTTACTGAGGGTAGCGAGATGCGGGAGGCGCAGGCAGATGCCAGGGGCATGGAAAGCAGCGGTTACCGGCGCGGGTTCGGGAGTGGGCCGTGAAGTGGCACTGCGGCTAGCGGGCCAGAACTGGTCACTTGCTCTCGCGGACAACAACTACGACGCACTCCTGGACACACAGTCTCGATGTGCCGCTACAACCGAGATCGCAAGCGCGGCCAATGTCGACGTCGCCGACCGGGCCGAGATCAACTCGTGGGCGGCATCTTCGCGCAATGCACTCGGCGGTATCGATGCTGTCTTCAATGTCGCAGGCGTTCTTTACAGCGGCGACGTCATCGATACTCCCCCAGCTGACTTCGATTTCGTGATGGCAACTAACTTCGAGAGTGTGGTGAATAGTTCTCGTGCCTTCCTGCCAGACATTCTGAACTCGCGCAGAGGTCGAATTGTAAACGTCTCATCTGCATTCGGGGTTGTGTCCGCACCAGGTTACTCGGCATACAACTCGTCCAAATTTGCCGTTCGAGGCTTCACCGAGGCGTTGAATCAGGAGTTGCGGCTGGCATCACGAACCGCCCGCGCGACATGTGTCATCCCCGGCGGGCTGAAGACATCGATCGCCAGAACAGCACGGTCGGCACCAAGCGTCGACCAGGGCCGCACTGCCGAGCTCTTCGACAGCCGTATAGCCCGAACCGCACCCGAAGACGCTGCTCGAAAGATCATCGCAGGAGCGTGGAAAGGCAAGCCGCAAGTGACAATCGGGCAGGACGCCCGACTCGTGGACATTACCGCACGCGTACTCGGCCCTCACTACACCAAGATTCTGCCTGCGGTCCAGGCATTGCGAAGGCACTGACAAGCCATCGAACACAGACAACCATCTAACTAGACCTGCGGGGGTCGGTCGACCATGTCGAACAGCTGGATTCTCATCGAGACGTTCGGAGACGCAGAGCCGTCCGTGATCGGAGTTGGGTCTTCACCCAAATCCTTCGTTCCTCCTCGTAACGTTCTCCGCAGCTCCGCCAGCCGGAAAGAGGCAGGGGCCGCGGTAGCGGAGGCACTTTCTGCGGAAGCCATGGTGGATCGGCTATCCAAAGACGGCAACAGGCGAGTACTGGCCGAACCATTGCGAACGTTTGCCGGCCGTACGCACGGTGCGTGGGTGTGGCTCGGTCAGCGCGACGAGACTCCACCACCACGAGACGCCGCCGGGGCGTGGCAGTTCAACCTCACCAAGAGCACGGCAAGTGGTAGCAACGACCTGCTCGATCTCTACCGCGTTCCGCAAGACGAGCGCGAGACCCAGCGTGCACTCGCGGGCGCGTTCACCCGACTTGTCACCAACCGTGACGAGAGCGAAGCAATGGCCAAGATCGTGCAGTCAGCGCCGGGCACCACTCACCAAGCGGTCTGGACAGTGAGGCGGGACGACGGTGAACTTCGGGCCGCGCACTTCTCGTGCCGGATGATTGCCGAAGACGGGGTTTCGGGCACCGAAGTCATCCTGAGGGGCATCACCCACGACATCGGCCCCGCAGGGGAAATCAATATCGCTCCCCCACCTACAATTCTTGAGCATCGCGTTCTGGAGGCTTCCACCAAGGAGGGCGAGTACCGCGCACTGGTCAACCTCAGAACGCTCAACCTGTTGCGCTGGTACAACTCTGACCCCGCACCGGATATCTGCTGGGAAAACCTTCCTGACGAACCGGTACCTGCAATTCATCCGGACGACGTACCAATTGCGAAGCAAATGTCGAACACACTCGCACGCGAACGCGCCAACGGCGTGCTTCGCTTCAGAACTATTGACAGAAATTGGAAGCCGATGACAATCGACGCGGTTTTAGTTTCACTCGATCAGCACACCACGGCCGCACTCGTCACTCTGACCGAATTGTGCGAGGAGTAAATAATCTCGCGGATTCCTATGGATCCACAGAGACCTTTGCGGACTCAGGGAGATGGAATCCCTTAGGACCTGACTGCGTTTTATAGTTGCGTAGTTTTACAAGGACTCTGCGCGTGTCGTGCGGGCTTCGCGAGTTCGACTCCATGCAGCTGCGACCGTTTGAGGCGTTACCCCATACGTACCGGCAAACGACTCGATGCGCTCCTCGCTCTCGGGCTTGCGCCCCCGTTCGATGTCGGCGAGAACAGTGGTCGACAACCCGAGCAGCTGCGCCGCGTCGCCCTGGGACAGCGCGGCGTGCACCCTGAGGTCGGACAATTTCAGCTGAGACTCCGGGATCGGAACCAGCGCCGCGACCGACGTGTGCAGTGCGTTCGCAATTCGGCCAAGCGTCGCAGGCGGAGGCGTTGAGCGCCCCGTCTCCCATGTCGATACCGCCTGCCTGGTCGCGCCGACTTTAGCCGCGAGGTCGTCGGCACTGAACCCCGCGCGCACCCGTAGCTCGCGCAACCG
Source organism: Rhodococcus sp. MALMAid1271 (assembly GCF_049195265.1). Classification (NCBI taxonomy): domain Bacteria; kingdom Bacillati; phylum Actinomycetota; class Actinomycetes; order Mycobacteriales; family Nocardiaceae; genus Rhodococcus; species Rhodococcus sp. MALMAid1271. The sequence continues at coordinate 10,695 of NZ_JBMIRQ010000015.1, forward strand.
GTCGGCGCGAAATCCACGAACTCCGCTTCGCGGCACTGTCCCCAACTCCCTGTCGATCTTGCAAGACAGTCCCATTTTCCTCGATCGGCGACGACCGCGTTCTATTGTGCGTTTTATCGTTGCGCACTATTGTTGCAATCATGCTTCAGTCATATCTGAGTTCCGCGCCGCTGAACCAATTGCGCGGTGTACCGAACCTGTTCTACAGTCCTGATGCGCGCCCAAAAGGGATTCCTCGGTGCTTGTCTATCTCGGCACTGCTTGTAGCGCGGGACATCAGGTCGGTCTGTTCACAGAATCCGTCCGATCATTCCTGTCGGGAGTTCCACATGTTCGCGTCGCTCGCCCTTGCCGCATCACAGTTGCCGTCGACGGCTGAGACCAGCAATTACCAACGTCGAAGCTCAGCGTTGGGCCATCACAGACGAGGTGCGACGGCAGCTGCACTCACCCGACATCGCTGCTTTCGCCGAGGTTACGGGGGCGAATCAAAGTGAGTGCCGCACGGGATGCGATGGTGCCAAATGTTCTCTCACAGAAACAGTTCTGCGCGTCAATCGTCGTAAATCGGACACACGGCGACTTGTTTGCATGCTCGCTCGACCACGTGCATTCCGGTCGCCACCAATACATCGGTGACGACGGAGCCCTGCTAGCCGAATGGGGTCCATCCACATCGTGCAATGAGCGGTCCATGCCAACCCGCAAGCCGTAGACCTGCCAGTTCGGACTGCAACCCGACTCGAGTGGGATTTCGCTGATAGTCCCACTCGTGAGCTACAGGCCCCCCGACGCCCTGCAGCTCGACCGATGGACCGGCGCGAGGGTCGCGCAGCGAGCGCATCTCATCATGTTCAGCGCTGGGCGGCCCCGCCGGGACATCACCCCTCGAAGTCACACCCATTCGCACAGAAAGGATTCCGATACCCGATGTGGATTTTCCAGCAGCCTTGGTTCTGGCCGGTGGTCTTCGGCTGGCTCTGAGGCCCCAGCACGTGATGGGTGCGTGTGACTGGCCCACAACCTATGGATCGCACGCACCCATCCACTTCTCAACCCTCTCGCCACCTATAACCAATTGTCGCCAGAACGGTTGCTTCGCAATCGCATTCACCAGCAGGGCCCGATCACCGGGTCGCACCAGAAAGGGATCGACACCAATGCCAGCATCACAGGGCACCGGACACCACCGCTCATCCAAGAAGCGAGGGCGGGTGATGAAATCGCTGCCCGCCGTGGCCGCGGTGACGATCGCCGGCCTGACCATGCAGGCCGCTCCCGCGCAGGCTGCACCATCTCAGCCGGGAGTGACCAGTCCTCGAGGATCACAACCGGGGGTCACGAGCACACCCCAGACGGCACCGGCCACCCCGCCGCCGCTAGCTCCGAAACCGCGCCAGTACTTGGACGGCTACCAGCCATCACCACAGGTGCAGCAAACCCCGTCGCGTAGCTACGACGACTACCTGGCCGGTAACCAGCAGTCCTCGAACTACCAGAACACTTACTACCAAGCCCCCGCTCAGCAGGCTGCCCCGAGCGAAGCACCCCCGGCGCTGCAGGCGACTCCGCCGCCACCGCCGCCGGTCCCGACGGTGCAGCGCAAGGTCATCGCCCCGATCGAGGCCCCGCCCGGAACCTTCATCGCCGGCGGGTCGTTGGTGCCGGTCGATACCAACATCGTCGACCAGAACCTGCTCACACGTACCAACAACACGTTGCAGGCGATACAAGCCGATGGCGGAAACTGGCTCGTCAACAACGGATTCGCCGACGCGCCCCGCGCCGACCGGATCGCAGCGGGTACCGCGACCGGTGTCATCACCGGCGGCGCTGTCGGCCTCGCGGCATCGGTGGTCCCGGCCGCAGTGATCACCGGCACCGCTGCTGCTATCGGCGGCGGACTCGGAGTCGCCGCTACCACCGGCACCGGTGCGGTCGTCTGGGGAGGACCGGTGGGTTGGGTCTTCATCCCCGGCGCAGCCGCACTTGCCGGAGCAGGCGTCGGTGCAGCACTGTCGGCACCGATCGTGCTGGGCCTGACCGGCACAGGCGCTGTCATCGGCGGCATTCTCGGTGCCACCGTTCTCGGCGGCGAGCAGCAGATCATCGAAGAGCCGGCCCCCGCCCCTGTGGTGGTTCCCCCGGCTGCCGACAGCGCCCCGACGATCCCGCCGGCCGCGACAGTCGATCTCCCCGGCCCCATCGGGCAGGTTCGCGACACTCTCGCGGCCGACCCGAACGGCCGCCAGCTTCTCGCGGCGGCCGACACAGCCGTTCAGAACGCGGCTCCGATCGTCGACAAAGCCGTCAGCGATGCGTCGGTGTGGACCGCACCGGCGGCCTCGGCAGTGCAGGGCTTCACCTCGAAGGCCCTCGAACAGCCGCAGGTGGCTCAGACCTTCGAGACGGTGCAGTCGGCTGCAGCTCCTCTGGTCGAACAGGCCACTGCCGCTTTCGGCGGCCTGCAGGCGGCGTTCGCGCCCGCCTGATTCGCCCTACAGCCAGCTAGTTGGACCAGCCAGGAAGGACTTTCCCAGATGATGCGCCGTTCGACGACATCTCCGATTGCCAGTGCCACCGGCCCCGCCCGATCAGGGGTGCCGTCGAGCTCGCCCCGTGTGCCGCGATCGCGCCGACGCGCGGTCGCGGCCATCGGGGCTGTTGTGTGCGTGGCTGTCGCCGCCGCTGCGTTGTTCAGCGGTGGCGACTCGGAGCCGGACACGACAGCCACCGACACGATTGCAACGTCTTCCTCGGTCGCGCCGACAACCGTTGCGGCCGGGCCGGATTGCTCGATGCCGGCCGGTGATCAGGACAGCGGACCCGGGGTCATCGCGGCGTTCGAGCACGCCTACTACGTCCAGCGTTCGGGTGCGGCCGCGCACGCTCTGGTCTCACCGAATGCCCCGGCGAGTGCCCCGTTCAACGTCGAAGCCAACCTCGACGCAGGTATCGCCACCGTCCCGGCCGGCACCACCTACTGCCTCGACATCGACCCGCTACGCACCGGTTCCTACACCCTCACCCTGACCGAGAGTGGCCCGAACGGGCCTGGGACGCAGTACCGCCAGCGGATCACCACCGATCAGGTCGACGGTCGCTACGTCATCGCCGCCATCGAGCAAGCGTGATCACCCACCGCCGCCACAGCGCGAGATCGCCGCAGCACCGCGGCGAACAGCCACCACGAAAGGAACGCCAGGACATGAGCGATGCAGCGAGCGAATGGGCCGAGGCCGCCACCGCAGTACGACAGGCACGCGAGACCCTCGAGGCGTCGACCGCGAGCGAGATCCGCGCCTGGGCCGAAAAATCGGGGCTGACCGACTGGTCGATGTGGCAGAAGATCAAACGAGAGCTCTACAAGCAGCTCGACCTCGACTACGACGGATTGCGTGCCAACGAAGCCGAGCAGGTCACCGACGCGGTCGCCTCTGCGGCGTCGGCCGCACCACTGGTCGAGCTCTACGCCGCAGGCGATGAGCGCGGGAGCTTCGCAGTGGTCGGAGATGGTGACGAAACAGCCTGGTACGGAACATTTCACGCCAAGGACGCGGTGTTCCGGCAGGGCGATCAGACCTCGGCCGACGACTCGGCGGCCGGCAAGGCAGCCTTTCTCGCCGGCAAGCTACGCGAAGAGCTCAACGCCCCCGCGATCCGGCTGATACTGCATATCTCCAACCCGCACCTCGACGGCGCGCGGCTCGCAGCTCTCGCCGCACGCTACGGAGTGCACCTCGAACGCCTCGAGATCGACGACGACAATCCGGCCACCGTGTGGTGCGAGGTTCCCGGGCACCGTCCGTGGCAGGCCATCCGGCTCTCCGATCTGCTCGTCGACGATCAAGCGGAGGTCGGCTGATGGCCGAACAGCACCCGCGCCCGGACGTCGATAACCCCGTCGCGGGGTACGAAGCCGAGGACACCGTCAACCTCCGCGCTCAGCGTCTTCGCCGACCCGAATCCGAACCGGACGAACAGCCTGCAGAAGAGCCGGCCGACGACACCGCACCGGACCCGTACGGGGTCGGGCAGGACGCACTGGCAGCGGTCGAGACACCCGATGTCGACCCCACAGCGTTCTACCGAGCGCGACTGTTCGACCGCCAGGAGGAAGACCCGACCGCCGAGCCGGCCGAAGCAGGCCTGCGGGGACGGCTCAATGCCGCCTTGGGAACTCACCTGAGGCCCAAGCCTGCATCTGCCGAAGTCAGACTGCGTCAGTCGATTCGCGTTGTGCAGCAGCCTCTTCCCGGGTGCTCGGTGGTCTCTGTCATCAACCCCAAGGGCGGGGCGGGCAAAACTCCGACATCGGTCATGCTCGGTTCGACGTTCGGTAAGCACCGTGGCCACGGGGTGACGGTCTTCGACGCCAGCGAATCGCTCGGCAGTCTCGGCGATCGCGCCGCCCGCACCACCGATCCGGAGCTCACGGTGTGGGACCTGCTCGATCATGCACACGAGCTGGCGTCCTCGTCGGCGGTGTCGGGGTCGCTCACTGCGTTCCTGCGGCGTCAGCCGACGATGGAAGACATTCTCGCTGCGGACAATTCGGCCGACCGTGAGCGCAACTTGGGGTGGGACGAATGCGCCGCGGTGATGGCGGTGTTGCGCCGACACCGGGACCTGATCGTCATCGACACCGCCGCAAATCCCTTGGCCGAGAGCTGGCAGTGGGCCGTGCAGCATTCCGATGCCCTGGTCGTTCCGCTCCCGCTGCGCCTCGACATCGCCCGGCAGGTCTATCAGATGCTCGAGGGCATCATCGCCCGTGGCTACGGGCACCTGTTGGCGTCGACGATCGTCGTGACCTGTGCAACACCGGATTCCAACCCGCAGTTGGCGTCGGCGGTCTTCGAGGATCTGCGCAATCTCGGTGTCCAGGAAAGCAATTTCATTCAGGCCCCGTACGAATCAGCGCTCGCCCGCGGTGACCGGATCGTCTACAAGGACCTCCCGCCCGCCACGATCGAGGCCTACACCAACGTCACCGCCCTGGTCGCCGACAACGTCGCCGCGGCACGAGCCGGCGCGGCCTATCAGTTCACCGATCCGTACTCCCCGCAATCGGTGTACCGCCAGCCCGACAGCGCACCACCCCCACAGCTTTCGCAGTGGGAGCGGCGCAGCCGCGACCGTCGCGGAGCCTGACCCGTCCCCACCCCCGCTGAACGCACACGAGGAGAAACACGATGACCGGCCAGAGAACGCACACCACCCCGCGGCGACGACGACGCCGGACACTGTCGGCGCTGACCGTCGTCGTCTCCGCGGTGGTCCTGGCCGCGGGCACCGTCCCCGCATACGCTGCCCCGGCTGCGACGGCGGCGACCTCGTGCGCGAAGTACGTCGCGATCATGACCCCCGGTACGTGGGAGACCAACGCCGCGGCGAATCCGACCACCCCGGTAGGGATGCTCGCCACTGTCGGCAACGCACTGAAGCAGAAGTACGGCAACGACATCGAGGTCTACTACCCGGCGTACGCGGCCTCGGCGTTCGACAAAGGGCGCACCTACGCCGACAGCAAGGAAACCGGCAAGAGCGCCATCAACAACATCCTGACCTCGGCGTGCGCGACGTCGAAGTTCCTGCTCTCGGGCTACTCCCAGGGCGCGGACGCCGCCGGCGACATCGCCGCCGAGATCGGCAACGGACGCGGCGTCGTTCCCGCGGCCCGGATTCTCGGTGTCGGTCTGGTCGCCGATCCGCACCAGGGCACCGCGGGCGGCACCGTCGTCGGGCCGAAGGTCGACGGCCAGGGCATCGGCGGGGTCCGGCCGGAAGGCTTCGGCTCTCTCGCCCCGGTGGTCAAGCAGCTCTGCAATCCCACGGACCTGTACTGCTCGACGAACGCCGGCAAGGACGGTCTGCTCGCTGGTCTGGGCAAGGTGCTGGCGAACAAGCCCGTCGACCCGGCCACCACCGGCGGACAGACCGGATCCGGATCAAGCGCAGCAGCGTCGAGTACCGCAGTGCCGTCGACGTCCGCGCAGGGCGGCGTCACCGGTGCCGGGACACAGCCCGGGACGACACCGACGCAGTCGGGAGGGGTCAGCGATTTCTCGTCGTCGCTGGTCTCGGACTTCTCCCGCGTCGATCTGGCCGGTGCCGCGAACACCGCATCGACTCTCGGGGAGCGGGTGGCCACCCTGCCCGACTCGGTGGGAACCAACCGCACGCAGTCTCAGGTCGCCAGCGTCGGGGCCTCGGCGACATCGCTGCTCAACACCCTCGAACCGGTCGCCGACGTGCAGTCGGTGATCGCCGCGAACCCCGGCATCCGTTCGACTCTCGACACCGCACCGGAAGGATCGCCGGAGGCGAAGACGTCCACGGTGCTCGACGCACTCGATCAGATCGACATTCCCGCAGTCCTGAGCACCGCGACCTCGATCGCCGACACCGCCTCGTCGGTGCTGGGCGGCACCGGCACCACCGCCGGCCTGACCGATACGGCCGCAACGCTCACCGGGCAGGTCGCACCGTTGCAGTCCGTGTCCCCGGATGCGCTGACCTCGGCAACGCAGGTGCTCTCGTTGCTCAAGCCGAAGACGGTGGTCAACCAGGTCGTCAACGTCGCGACCGGCTTCACGAGCCTGGACTACCAAGGCATCGTCGACAACCTGATCGCGTTGCCGCAGAAGGTCGCCGCTCTCGACGTCGCGGGATCGCACAAGATCGCCGGAGACCTGAACAACCAGTTCGCGCCGATCGTGAAAATGGCTGCGGGAGTGGACCTGCACACGCTCGCGGCGTTGGTGGCGATGATCCCCGACCCCAGCGGATCGGCGCAGATCGCCTCCCTGGTGCTGAGCTTGCTCGGCAACGTCGACGTGATCCGCCTGGCCAACGATGTCGGCGCGATTCAGGAAGTCGCGTGGAAGATCCTCGAAACCGGCAACCTCGCGGCCGCCGCCGAGCTGCTGCCCATCGGGCTCGACCTCGCCTCGGTCGCGGTCGGAGTGCTCACCGGATCCTCCAAGACGAGCGCCGACCAGCTCGGCGCGCAGACTCAGGTCACCGGACAGTCCGCAGCGATCGGTCGACAGGCCTCCAGCGGCGATTTCGCCGGTCTGGCAGGCAGTCTCGTCTCACTGGCCTCGTCACCGGGTGCAGGGGACGCGGCCGAGCTGGTCGGTGCGGGTATCGACGCGGCGACGTTCTTCGCCTCCGGTGCGCACCAGTCCTACGGCGACTTCACGGTCGACTCCACCGGCCGCAGCGCCCTGCAATGGCTCATCGACTTCTTCACCCAGAAGGTCGGGGGCTGACCAGCCGCCGAGCAGGCTCTGCAGCCGGGCGGGCATGACGCAGAGCAGCCGAAAACTAGAGCACCACAACCGAACTACGCGTACCACCACAGGTGTCCGGGCGGGCACTGATCATTCTTTCGATTCGTGAGGACATGCACCGATGGCAGCATCACAGCAGGGCAGCAAGGGCAGTGCCGGCGCACTGAGCCTGTTGCTGATCTTCGCCGTCGCCGCGATCGGCATGTTCGGTGTCCTCTCGGGCGATCGCACACCGCCGGTCGACGAAGGCACGTGCCTGCCGGCCGGCGCGGCCGTGGTGGCCCCGCACTCGGGAACAGTGGTGATGCCGCTGCGTGAAGGCACGTATCAGGCGACGAGCGGTTTCGGTGCCCGCACCAATCCGGTGACCGGCGAGCCCGAGGGACACCAGGGCCAGGACTATTCAGCCCCGATCGGTACCCCGATCTACGCGGCCACCGACGGCACGGTCGTCAAGGCCGAACACGCCAGCGGGTTCGGCAACTGGATCATCATCGACACCACCGTCGACGGACAGTCGCTCTCGACGGTCTACGGCCACATGAACGACGACGGCGTCGGGGTGACCGCGGGCCAGACCGTCAAGGCCGGTGACCCGATCGGGGCCGTCGGCAACGCCGGTCAATCCACCGGGCCGCACCTGCATTTCGAGGTCTGGCCCGGCACGCGCCTCGCATCCGGATCGAGCCCGGTCGATCCCGTTGCCTGGCTCGCCGCCGCCGGTGCCACCGCACCGACCGCCACCGCGGACGTTCTCGCGGCGGGACCGGCCGGCCCCTCCGCCGTGACCCCGACCGCCGGTGCCGCGGCGCAGGGCGTATCGAGTCGATCGGTCAAACTTGCCGCCGCGATCAAACCCGGTTGCGGTGTCCCGGCCGGATCGACCGGACTGCGACCGGGGTCGGTGCCGGCGGACTTCGAGCCGTGGATCGTCAAGGCCGGCACCGTGTGCCCCGAGGTCACCGCCCCGGTCGTCGCCGCGCAGCTCGAACAAGAGGGCGGCTTCGACGTCAACGCCCACAACGCAAGCTCCGGCGCGGACGGGCCGGCGCAGTTCATGCCGGCCACGTGGGCGGCGAAAGGCGTCGACGGCGACGGAGACGGCCGCAAGGACACCCGGAGCATCGCCGATGCGGTGATGAGCCAAGCCGCCTACGACTGCGAGCTGGCGGGCATCGCCAAGGACTCGCTCGCCGCCGGCAAGGTCAGCGGCGACCTGACCGAGCTGTATCTGTCGATGTACAACTGCGGTCCCGGTGCGACCCTCTCGCAGGGCCGGGTGTGCCAGAACGCCGAAACCCTCGACTACGTCGCGAAGATTCCCCGCCGCGCAGCAGAGGCGTTCTCCGTCGCCGTCCCCCAGGCCACACCGGGCATCGTCCCCGGTGGCCCGTTCGGTCAGAACGTCGTCGCGGCCGCGATGCGCTGGCTCGGCACCACCTACGCCTGGGGCGGAGGCGACCGCAACGGCCCCACACGCGGGGTCAGCGACGGCGGCGGCCGTGCGGACATGATCGGCGACTTCGACAAGGTCGGTTTCGACTGCTCCGGACTGGTCCTCTACGCCGTCGCGCAAGCCTCCGGCGGCGCGATCGTGCTCCCCCACCAGGACTCGGCGCAGATCGCCGACAGCCGCGGCCGCGTGATCGCCACCCCCGGTGAGCTCGCTCCCGGCGACATCATCCAACCCCACTCGGGCCACATCTTCATCTGGCTCGGCGGAAACAAGGTCGTCGAGGCACCGCAGTCCGGCGACGTGGTGAAGGTATCGGATTGGACCCCGCCCGCGAGCGGCCTGACAGCACGGAGATTCGGATGAGAACCACCCGCACCGCGTTCGCCGTAATCCTCATCACTGCAACGGTTGTCACCGCGTGCGGTGGCCAGGAGACCGGCGGCGCCGATGCCCCGTCGATCCCGGCGCAGCAGTGGACCCCGGGTACGCCCCCGCCGAGCGGCAGCGATCCCACCCGGACCCCGCCGCCGGCCGCGACTGCGCTGCCCGACCTCGCGGCAGGGGTGGACCGGCAGGATCCGGACTCGGTGGCCACCGCGGCGTTGACGGTCTGGTTCACCTGGAACACCGCCGTCGACACCGGACCCAACGACGCCGCCGCCCGCACCGCACCGCTGCTCACCTCCGAGTACGCACGTGAGATCACCTCCACCACAGCGCAATCGAGCCCCGGTGCGCAGTGGCTGGACTGGGCCGCAGGCGGCGCGGTCCTGACCCCCGACCTCGTCGCCGACGACGAACCCGTTCCCCCGCAGACCGATTCAACGGCCTACCGGTCCTACCGCGTCACCCAAACCATCGACGGTGCACCGGTGAGCGAGAGGGTCGTCGCGATGATCCTGCGGCGCGGGTCCGGCGGCTGGGAGGTGAGCCGCATTCAAGACAAATAGCCCCGCCTCGTACATCCACTGGCACTGCAGAACAACCCGTTTCGGAAAGGAACCCCCGATGGACACAGAATCCGTCACCTCCCGCACTTCGCACCGAGCGCGCCGCGTACTCGGCGTCCTCGCTATCACCGCCGCGCTCACCGTCCTGGCCGGCGGAGTCGCCGCCGCACAGGCGGTCAACCCGTACGACGGGGTCAACCCGGACATCGGCCTGTTCGGGCCCGCTCTGAACCAGACGTGGAAGCGCCTGCTCGCGGCGATCTGGGGAGCCAGCATCGCCCTCGCCGGCCTGTGGGTACTGACCTCGTTCCTCAGCTCCAGGAAGGCCCGCAAGCGCAACATGTCCAGCGATCTGAGCGAAGCGGGCGAGGATCTCAAGCTCTCGCTCATCATCTTGGGCGGAGTGGCCGCTGTCTCGCCGATCGTCGGCGCAGTCCTGCTCCTCGTCCAGCCCGGCGCATAGCCGATCCCGGCTGCGGTCCGGCGCATAGCCGATCGCGGCTCTGACCCCCGCTCTTCCTCCTCCCCGACGCGGGCACCGTCCGCAGAAACGAGCTACCCATCATGGCCATCGACTACCGCAACGTCGGTTCCGAACCCCCCAGCTCCCCCAACACCGGCACCGTCTCCGGTGACCGCCGAACCGACAGCACGTCCGGGTCCAAACGCTGGATCATTCTCGGGGCCGTCGCCCTGGCGATCCTTGCCGTCGTCTCGATGATCGTGGTCGGTCTGTCGGGCCGCTCCGACAACTCCGGCGGCGGTGGCTCCGATGCCATCCGCGCAGTACACGGACCCACGACGGTGAACAACGGTGTCCCCAGCGGCTACACCCGCGACACCCAAGGCGCATCGACGGCCGCGGTGAACGTGCTCCAGGCGTTCGATCAGGCCAGCCAGGGCCGCATCGACATGAACGATGTCCGCTCGACGATGATCGCCGCCGACCCCGGCGCCGAACTGGCCCGCGAGATCGAACTCGGCAGCAACCGCGACGAGAGCAGCGACGTGATGAACACCCTGCCGGCCGCGGTGCACGTGTCCTCGTTCGCCGCCGACGCCGCGCAGATCTCGGTGTGGTCGATGACCACCACCCAGTCCGACATCAACAACACCGGCACCGTCGCCGTGAGCACTCTGTGGGCGACCACCGACATCTCGTTGGTCTGGCAGGACGGGGACTGGAAGGCCAAGGACTGGTCCTACCGCCAGGGCCCGCGCCCGGAAGACGCGTCCTACCCGGCCGCTGATTCCGCGCTCGGCGGTCAACTGACCGCCGGGTACTACACCTTCTACATCGACTAGGAGAGAACATGATTCGCCGTCTCGTTCTCATCGCGGTCACCGCCGCACTGGTGGCACTGTTCGGATCATCCGCTGTTGCGCTCGCCCAGCCTTCCGCCGTTCCCGCCCCCGCACCGGGGGCGGTCACCGCCCAACAACCGGCCTCGAGGCTGCCCGCGCACTTCCCGGACGATCTCAAGAAATTCATCGGCGGCACCGAGGAATTTCGGAGCGGGCCCTGGTTCACCGGTAACTGCGCAGACCACGGCGGCGACCTGGGAACCTATATCTCCCAAGCACTCACGAACGAAAACCGGCTCCTGTACTGGACCGCATCGGACGAGAACAAAGCCGTCATGCTCGGCGGTGCGAGCGCGGTCGGCTCCGACCCGCAGGCCCAGGCCACGGCCGAGATCACCCGTCAGGCCGTCGCCGACGGGACCGAACCACCCGCCGACGCTCTGCCGACGGTGTTTCCGGCCGGGGACACCAGCTTTCACCCACCGACGGGAACCTGCGCCGAGGACCTTGCCCGGTGGGGCACCAAGGAATGGGGCACGTGGGGCTTCGCCTGGGCGCAGAGCCCGGACGCGGACTCGCTGACCGCGATCAAAGCGCTGCCCGGTGCCGACAAGGTGCCCGACGCCGCCTGGTCGGACCCGTGCTCGCAGGGTTCGGGCGACCAGTACTGCATGCACGCGTTCTTCGTCGATTGCTCGAAAGCCGAACGGGCAGATGCCAGCCGCTGCCAGGACTGGAACCTGTCGATCGGACGATTGTTCGCCGGCACCGCGAACTGGATCGACAAGAACACCTCGTTCACCGAGCGCCTCGAGGACACTCTCGGCAAAGTCATCGCGGCCACCCCTCAGTACAAGCTCGGCAAGGCCTACCTGCAGGCATTCTCCTGGATCTCGGGGGCAGCGAACGACGTCGTCGACTTCGTCACCGACCCGACCACCGTCATCGACGACTGGGTCAACGCCACCAAGAGCGGGGCACTCTCACTCACCGACGCCGTACTGCGGGGGCTCACCTCGACCGGCGACTTCGATCCCACCCAGCAGTGGTTCGTGACCTATTACGCCGGATCGACAGGTCTGGGAATCATGGTCATGTCGCTGGCAGTACTGCTGGCGATCATGCGATCACGGCACAAGGGCTCACCATCGGAGCTGGTGGCCAACGTCTTCGGCTACATGCCCGCCGGGGTGGTGATGATGCTGTTCTCCCTGGCCCTGGCTCAACTGGTGATCGAGTTCGCGACAGTGCTCACCGAGGGCATCGCCAGTTTCAGCGGCTCCACGATCACCGAGATGGTGGAAAACATCTACGCCACGATGGGCACGCTGAACAAGGACACCGTCGTCGGCGGCTCGATCGTCGGCCTGGTCTTCTTCGGCATCCTGCTGCTCGGCGCGATGTCGGTCTACCTGGGTCTGCTCATGCACCAGATCGGGCTTCCGCTGACCGCGTGCGTCGCCGGAATCGGCTACGGCATGTGGGTGCACCCGACGTGGCGGACCAAAGCGCTGCGGCCACTGTTCACGTTCGTCGGCATCGTGCTCAGCAAGCCGATGCTGTTCCTGCTCATCGCGATCGTGCTCGCCGGGGCCAACAACGCTCTGCTCTCGGGCGGCGGCGGCTCGGGAGATCTGACCTCGCTCGGCGCTCTCGTGCTCGTCGGGGCCTCGATGGTCGTCGTCGGCCTGGCACCGTGGGCAATGCTCGCATGGGCACCGATCCTGCCGACCAAAGCCGACTCCGAAGGATTCGGCCGCGGTGGTGGCTCCGTCGCCGGTGGTGTCATCGGCGGCGTGGGCAGCTCGGCCCTGTTCCGCAGCCGCAGCGGCGGAGGTGGTGGCGGAGGCGGGTCGACCGTCACACCGCGCTCGACCCGCTCCGGCGACGGCGTCGACAAGGCCACCCGATCCACGCATTCGACCCCGTCGAGCAATTCCACCCCAGGCCACACCACCGCGGCCGCCCACAGCGGCGGCGCCGACAAGGGCGGGGCGTCGACACGGAAGCGCTCGACGATGGGCATGGCCGGCCGACTCGGCGGAAAGCTCGCGACGGGATCGGCCGCGACGGTCGCCTCGGCCGGGGCAGCTGCGGTGCCGATCGCCGCGCAGTCCGCAGCGGCGGCGATGAACAAAGCCAAATCCGGTGCCGAGTCCGCTCCGTCCGAAGCCGAAGGCAGGTAAGCGATGTCGACCGAGACCGTCGAGCACGACAGCGAGCAGAGAACCTCCATCCTGGGCGGTGAGATCGCGCGCCGCGGAATGACCGGGATCTCGGCACCGGTGCTCATCACCTGGACCGCGGCTCTGATCATCGGCGTCGTGTACTACCTCGCCGCGGGCGGTGGCGCGATGACCGTCGGGCTCGTGGCGGTGTTCTACGTCGGGGTGTTCGCCTCGACATACGAATTCGGGGACACCTCCCTGGCGGCGCGGCAGTTGCACCGGTTGCGGAACTGGGCGCGGATGCGTCGCGGGGAGCACGTCTACCGCAACGCCGACGACCCCGCCTACGGGGTAGCCGATCTCGACCCCGGCTGGGAGTACCCGGTGCCGCTCGGGCGGACGGCCCCGCTCGATGTCGCCGGCACCGGCCTGGACGAGATGTTCATCGTCCGCACCGCCAACCCCGGCGAGCGGGCCTACTACACGGTCGTACTGTCCGTGCAGGGCCTGGCCGGGGGGCTGCGCACCGACGCGGCCTGGGCGACGACATCGGAGAAGTTCGGTCTGTTCAGCGCCTCGATGGCCCGCAAGACCTCGCTCATCCGCGGAGTGCAACTGATCCACCGCTCCATTCCCGCGGATCTGACCATGCACGAGGACTGGGTCGAGCGGGAGGTCGAACAGCTCGGCGACATGCGTCTGCGGGCACCGGTGGAGTCCTACGGCGACCTCATCGACACCATCCGGCCGCACTCGGAAGAGCACCGGGCGTACGTGGTGCTCAAATTCCCCCAGACCGACCACTTCGAGGCCGAAGCCGCGCGAGCGGCAGGCGGGAAAGGTGCCCGATTCGAAGGCGGTGTCGCCCAGGTGATCCGCGACGAGACGATGCGCGCGGTGAGCAAACTCGTCGCCGCCGGCATGGGCCGTGTCCAGGTCCTCGGTGAGCAGCGCACCTGCGCGCTGATCCGCGCGTTCGTCGACCCGTCGAACCCACTCGATCGTCACCAAGGGGCGCGGTGGTCGAACTGCTGGCCCTCCTATGTCGGTGGCCACGAGTCGGTGGTGGTATCCGGACGCTGGCACACCCGTGTCGGGTTCCTCCCGCCGGCGAGCATCGAACCCATTCCGCTGGGCCCGTTGTGGCTCGCGCCGCTGCTGACCGGGGTCGCCCCCGACATCGGCGACGACGAGAACCCGCCGTCCCCGACGATCCGAACCGTCAGTGTCCGCGTCGATTTCGTGCCCGACGCCGTCGCCCGGGAAGCGGCGAGTCAGGACTTCACTCAGGACCGCGCCTCGCAGGAAAGCGCCCTCCGCAAAGGCATCATCGGCGACGGCTCGGCCGAAGTGATGGCCACCGCGTCCGGGCGTCGACGCCTGGATCTGATGCCCGGCTCGGGCCATCACGGCACCATCTACTCCCTCGCCGTGGCGGTCACCGGCCGCGACGAAGACGACCTCGAGCGGGCCTGCATGCGCGTGGAGGAAGCCGCCGACGAATCGGCCATCAAAACCATCACCTGGCAGGACGACACACACGACGTCGCCCTGTTCACCACCCTGCCCTTCGCTCGCGGTCTCGCCGTGACGCGCTACACCAAGTAGCCCAGGAGATTTCGATGCCGCAACACACCACCCATCGCCCCGCCACCCGACCGATCGCAACCCAGGAACCGAGCCGCTCGGCACGTCGACGGCGGCTCGGCGACTCCGCCGCGGTCCTCGAGGCGATCCCCGCCAAGGTCGCCCGCCGTAAGCCACCTCGTCGGTTCGCGCTCCTCGACCGCTACGGCTGGTACGAACCCCGCTCCGAAGGCGCGTGGAGCACCACCAGGCAGTCCGAAGCACTGAACCTGGCCATCAGCCGCCGCAGTGCCCGCCACCAGGGAGCGGTGACCGGCCTGAACCGGATCTCCCAGGATCTGGTGATCACCGATCCCTTCGAGCTCTACGGCACCGACATCTCCAACATCAACGTCTGCGTCGTCGGGGACATCGGCAAGGGCAAGTCCTCGATGATCAAGACCGCGTTTCTGTGGCGGCAGATCATCTTCGGCCGGCAGGTAGTGGTGATCGACAAGAAACGCCAGGGCAGCGAGGGCGAGTACTCCATCTTCGCCCGCACCCTCGACGTGGAATCGGTCCGGTTCAAGACCGGTGGCGGCGGGGCGCGACTGAACCTGCTCGACCCGGCGATCACCACCGGCGGTGAGCACGCCGGCGGCCTCGACGGTGTCACCCCGGCCGGTCAGGAAGCCCTCGTGCTCGCCGTCCTCGCCGACACCATGGAACGCCCGCTGACCACACCGGAGAAGAGCGCCGTCGGCCGAGCGTTGGAGCTGGTCAACGCCGACGCCGCCGCCACCGGTCGCGCACCGGTACTCGAGGATCTCGCGCGCCGCCTCGTCGAACCGTCCACCGACGACGGCACGTACTTCGGTGACCGCTGGTCCGAGCGCTCGCTCGAATGGGGCTACGAGCCCGGCCTGGCCCTGCTGCGTCTGGTCGACCGGGACCTCAAAGGCCTCGTCGACGCCGAAACCTCCCCGGAGGTCCGGGCCGCGCTCGAGCACCCCTTCGCGCACTTCGACGTCTCCGCGTTGCCGACCGAAGGACCTGCGCTGCGGGTGGTGATGACCGTGATCAACACCTGGCTGGCGAACCTGCTCGCGGCCCGCTCGTCGGTGTCCAAGCAGACCATCCTCATCGTCGAGGAAGGCTGGCACGTCGCCGAAGGATCGACCGGCGCGGTGTTCCGGTCGAACATGAAACTCTCTCGCGGACTGGGTCTGTCCACCGTCTCGGCCTTCCACCACCCCTCCGACATGTCCCACGACTCCCCCGCCCGGGCGCTCATGCAGGAGGCGGGAATCGTGTTCCTGTTCGCGCAGGAACGCTTCGACGACGCCCGCGAGACCGCGGAGATGTATCACCTTCCACCCGGGTCGATCGACATCATCATGGGCCTGGGCCAGGGCGAATGCCTGGTCAAGATCGGCTCGTCCGACCCGATCCTGATGGAACACGTCCGCTCCCCTCAGGAGATCGCCCTCACCGACACCGACGCCGCCGTCAAAGGAGTCAAGCCCGCATGACCACCTCACCACCATCCTCGTCACCGCATCCGATCCGGCGTCCTCGCACCGCCCGCACCATCGACGTGCGGGTGAGCTCCGCGGCCCCGGCCGGGTACGCCGACGACACCCGCTCGAGCAGCGATGGCCGGTTCGCATCCCCCTACGCCGCAGCACGATTCGCCGTCAGCCACGCCGCTTCCCTCGCCGCCGGTCTCCCCGGCATCACCGTCACCATCACTGTCGACGGACACGACGAGGTCTGTGTGTCCGGCACCCCCGGCGAGATCACCTGCGCACTCGCCACCATCCCGATCTACAGCGCCGGCGTCCGCACAGCGCGGACACCGGCACCGTGCTACCTGCGTGCCGCCGTCGACGAGGTCGCGCTGCCGATCCAGTGGCAGGGCAGCGCCGGCGTGGATGTGTGCGTGCTCTCGACCCGGCCCGACCCGCTGCCGAACTCGACGCTGCTGCTCGGACAGTGGGCACCGGACCTCGCGTACCGCCTCGCGCACGACCTCGCCCGCTCGATCACCGAGCGCAGTGGTCGACGCAGCCCGGCCACCGTGACCTACCTCCCCGACCAGTGGCGGTACGAGATCACCCATCCCGCCCCGATCTCCGACACCGACGCCGCCGCGGTGGCCCGGTACATCCGGATCACGCAACTACGAGCCAACCTCGCCGCCCTCGACCCGATCGCCGACGCGGACTGCGCGGTCGGTCTGGCCGCCGAGCTGCACGTGCTCGAAAGCTACTCCCGCCGTGCCCCTTCCACCGACGACAGGACAGTTCGATGAGTGCGATGCAATCCCCTCCCCGCAGGCCCAGCGATCCGTTCGTCCCGGCCGAGGTCTGGGTCGGTGCCGCTCTGATCGTGGGTGTGGTGTTCGCTGTCGCCGGCGGCGGCATGGTCTCCTCGCTGGTCTCGAGCAAGGTGATCGCGATGCCCACCAGCTTCGGTGAGTTGTTCGCGATCTTCCGCGGGTTGGTCACGAACCCATCGGACCCCGCGGCTGCGTGGCCGGCGACCGCGCAGCCGGGCCCGGCGTGGGTGACCTGGGTGTGCATTCTCGTGCTCGGTGCGCTGTATACCGCTGTCGCACTGTGGATCAGCTCCGAGATCGACGACTGGCAGCACCACCGCGGTCAGGCCCAACGTGGATTCGCCGGTCGACGTGAACTCGTCCGGGCAGGTATCGACGAGAAGAGTGTCCGCAAAGCCGCCGTCGCCACCCGTTCGTCGTTGAAGGGCACGCGGGCATCGAAGCTGGACGCGAGCGAGGTCGCTATCGCGTTGGGCCGCAACATGGTCGACCCCGACAAGATCGTCTACATCAAGCAGAACGACTGCATGCTCGTCGAAGGCGTCACCGGCTCGGGTAAGACCTGGCGTGTGGCGTATCAGCGCTGCATGGACGCACCCGGCACCCTGCTTGTGACCTCGACGAAAGTGGACCTGATCTCGGCGACGTACGAGCACCGCGCCGCGCTCGGGAGGGTGTCGATCTTCGATCCGGACAACATCACCGGATGGCCCGACCCGATCCGCTGGTCGATCCTCTCCGGATGCCAGGACCCGGACGTGGCGATCCGCCGCGCCCAGAGCTTGGTATCGGCAATGCCGATGGGAGACACCAAGAACGGCGGCTACTGGGAAGACAAAGCCGTCGTGCTGCTGCGCTGCTACCTGCACGCGGCCGCGATCAGCGGCGCGGACCTGGCCACGCTGCGCGTATGGGTGAACTCGCGTAAAGGCCGCGAACCACGCGAGATCTTAATGCGGACGATGCCCGGCTGGGAAGCCGAACTCGGCCAGATCCTCGACTCCGGATCGGACTCCTCCGACGACATGATCGGCGCGGCCAGCAGACTCCTCGCCCCGCTCGCCTCCCCCGCACTGCTCAAGGCCGTCGATGTGCCGATGAGCGAGTCGTTCGACATCGACGAGTTCATTCGATCCGGCACGGACACGCTGTATCTGGTGTCCAAGGGCAAGGACAACTCCGCGGCACCGTTCATCGCGGCCCTGGCCAGCGAAGTGCACTACCTCGCCGACCGGCATTCGCAGACCCTGCCCGGTGGCCGATTCGATCCCCCGATCCGATTCGAGCTCGACGAAGTCAACAACGTCGCCCCGATCCCCGGCCTGCCGGATCTGATGTCGGACTCGGGCGGCCGGGGTATCACCATCCACGCCTACGCCCACAACGAAGAGCAGAACAAGCTCCGCTGGGGCGCGGTCGCCGGCAAGATGTTCGCCGACAACTCCCCCGCCCGCCTGATCCTGCCCGGCCTCAAAGGCGACGAGCTGCACGCGATCTCGAAGATGCTCGGCGACCGGTACGAGTGGCAGCCCTCCGGGAACGCCCAGTCCGGGCCGACGCTGCGGGAGGTACCGGTGATGTCGCCGGCCCAGATCCGTCAGATGGACCCCGATCAAGGCCTGCTGATCTACCGGACCGCGCCGCCGATCCTGGTGCACCTACCGACGGTGTGGGACGAGAACCCGTCACGTGCCGCGGTGATGCGCTCGCAGAACGTGTTCGACGAGATCGTGGCATCGGGCACCGCGCCTCGTACCGAGGTCCGGTCCGGCGCGGTGGTGCTCGACAAGGTCAGTGACGGGACGACACTGTCGTGACCGCGCCAGGCGGCGAGCAGGAAGAGTTGGTGCCGTCGCGGTTCACCTGGCGGTACCTCGATGCCGAGCAGGCTCGGGCCCTGTGGTCGGAGCTGATCGACTGGACCACGTGGCTGCGGGAGCGCTACGAGCTCGGCACCAAGATTCCGCCGTGCTGGTATCGCCACGATCCCGTCGTCGAGGAACTGAGCGCCCTGATGGCGGCGTGGACCGATGCCTACTATCGCGGTGACGAGTACCGGGACGACCTCACCGCCTGGCACACCCAATGGTTTCGGCCGCTCATGGCCCGTATGCGTGACATCTCGGACTTCGACAGTTGCACCCACGATCGGTGCGCGCATCGCCCGTTGCCGTCGGCCACGCTCGACGGCATCGAGGAGTTCGTCGACGCCGACGTCGACGCCCGCCCCGAACCATCGCCGGCCCCGCCTGCCCCACCGGCACCGGTCGTCGACGTCACCGCGGCCGAGGAAGTAGGCACCATCCCCGCCGACGACATGGACATGGCCATCGACTCCGGCCTCGCAGAACCGCTCGACCCCGCCGACCCCGACAGCCCCGTGAGCTTCGAGGGCATCGAATGGACCTTCAACGCCCCAATGGGTGCCTGGGTGCCCTTCCCATGACCGATCCGCGTCCCTGAACTGCGGGTTCCCGAGTTCACCGCGGTCTGCGCTGCCGCACACCCCGCCCGGATACGGCACGCGCACCGCTCGGAAGCGAACCCGCTGAACCCAGGCACCGGCCGAGTGTTCCCCGCCCGGACACGGCCGGCGCTTGGGGACACCTCTACGACGCCTGACACAATCACGTGTAGGGATCTTGAGACAACAGATGCCACTGCGGCGAGGATTGACGGCACGTTAGGGCAATCCGCAGGTAGAGGCATACGAAAATGGGAACTACACACACCCAAATGCAGCAGGTGGGGCCGGGTGGCGGGAGCTTAGCTACTCGCCTATGCGGTCGAGAGCTGCCGGTCGGGGCTGGCGAGGCGCTACTCGCAGGCTCCATTCAAGCGGTCAGCGTTGGTAGCGAGTTTGACACCAATTTGAAGGCTCGTCGGATCCAGGTGCAACACTGCACCGTCGTCTTTTCCTGCATCGCTGCAGTCGTGGTTGGGACTGCCCCAGGTTTGGTTGACATCTGATCTGTGAGGATCGCTCCTCACGGTGGAAGGATGTTCACCATGCCGAAAGCGTTCCCAGAGGAGTTCCGCCGCGACGTCATCGCTGTTGCACGCAAGGGCGAGGCCCCATTGCGTCAGATCGCGAAGGACTTCGGAATATCCGAGGGCTGTCTGCATCGGTGGCTGAAGATCGCCGACCGCGACGACGGCATCGAACGAGGCACGACGCCGGCCGGCTTGGACGAGTCCGCCGAGCTACGGGAGGCCCGCAAACGGATCAAGCTC
>NZ_JBMIRQ010000025.1:0-21222 GCF_049195265.1 Rhodococcus sp. MALMAid1271
CTCGGTGAGAACGTGGCCGAGACGGTGAACCGATCTCCTCGAATCACTGTGTGCCGCAACTCCACCGGCCGGGAATTCATGCAACCCAAGCGGCGGATCGACAGCGCGGCGGTCTTCGAGTCGAGTTCGAGTGCTGCCGCAGCCTCCGGATCCGGGACGACGGCAGTGACGTCCTCGCGGCCACCGGTCAGGCGGATGCCGCAGCGTTTCTCGAGCTCGATGTAGAGAGCCGTGTGAGTGAAGTCCGCATCCAGGAGGTCGCGTGCCAGATCCCCCGGCAACCAGGCATGGTCGAGCGCCAACGGCACGGTCCCTGCCATACGGATGCGCTCCAGGTAGAGCAGCGGAGCCTTGGGACCGACCTGCAAGGTAGCGGCCACCGCGGGGTCGGTCCGCAGTTCGAGTGCACGCACCACGCTGTGCTGGGCAACACCCGTGGCTTCCACGGCAGCGAAAAGACTGTAGAGCGCACCGAGTGGCTGCTCGATCACCGGCGGAGCCGCCAACCGAGAGGGCCGGCCACGCTCTGCAATCAAGATTCCTTCGTTCCGCAGGTGCCGCAGGGCCTCGCGGGTGGTGTGACGGCTCACTCCGTAGCTCGTCGTCAACGCATGCTCACCCGGGAACTCGGATCCGGCGAATTCGTCGTCGCCGATTCGGCGGACCAGATCGGCATGCAGTTGCGCCCACAGCGGCATCGCACTGGAACGGTCGAGCACGGCACTACGATCGGGTTCAACCATCAGAGGCCCTCCTGTCGATCTGTGTCGGAATCCGAATTCGAGCCGCCGGCTGCTGACCCTTGGGGCTACTGTACAACAAATGTACGTACATCCGTACAGACGGGAGTGATGCTCTCTCCGCGTCGAAGCGATGTCAACCGAGGATCTCGGGGCCGTCAGCTCTCCCGTCCCCGACGGACCATCCGTCGGCATCGTCGGCACGCAACGAGACGACCCTCGCATCGAGAAAGTCGTTGCCGAGCACGAACGAGCTCCTGTGGGAGTCAGACCTGTCGCCCGGGTCTGCTCCCCCCGGGGTTTGCTCTACCGTCGGTGGCGCGGCGAGCCGACAGGGCGAGCGCAGGGCCGAATCGGGGGCGGACTGCACCACCGCCTCCGATTCGGGCGTGTTCGATCAGACTGTTTCGAGGTTGCGCGCGGCCCAGGCGGCGTAGCTGCCCTCGAGTTCGACAACTCGGTAGCCGGCGCGGCGCAGGGCGCTGGCTGCGACCGCGTTACGGACGCCGCTCTGGCAGTAGGTCACGATCGGACCGCCAGTGGGCAGTCCGTCGAGGTTCCACAGCAATCGGCCACCGCTGAGCTGTTCGGAGCCAGGTATGTGGCCGTCGGCGTGTTCGGTTTTGTTGCGCACGTCCAGCACCATTGCCGGGTCGAACGAATCCAGCTCGTCCGCACCGATCGTCTCGGGTGTCGTCATGGGGAGCCCTCGTAGACTCGTGACGTACCCGGTCACCGTATCGATGCCGACCCGCAGCAGGTGATCACGTAGCTCGTCGGCGACGGCGTGGTCCTCGGCGAGCACCACCAGTGGAGTGTCCTCTCGTTCGGGGTCGTAGACCCAGGCACCGAACGAGGCTGCCTTGCCGATGCCGGGGATGTTGAGCGCTCCGGGGACAGCGCCGGCGTGCACCTCATCTTGGCCGCGGGTGTCGAGGAGGACGACCTCGTCGGAGTCAAGGGCGCGTGCCAATTCTGCGGAGTCGTACTCGCGCAAGGAAGACAGCGGCCCGAGAACGACCGGGCCCTGCTTGTTCTGACGCTTCATCCGGCCGAAGTAGGCGTGTGCATCCGGTTGACCGTCGAGCATCTCATCGACGAAGCCCTGCTCGTCGTCGCGCTCGACATACCCGGCCCACCAAGCGAAACGGCGTTCGTAGCCGACGCTGGTCGACGGCAACGCGCCGAGAGCTTTTCCGCAGGCACTGCCCGAACCGTGACCCGGAAAGACCTGGACATGATCCGGCTGCGTGACGAACGACCGCTTCAGACTGCGGAAGATCTGCTTGGCACCCTCGAAACGGGTGTCGACACCGTCTGCAGCTTCGTCGAGTAGGTCCGGGCGGCCGAGATCGCCGGCGAAGACGAAGTCGCCCGTCAACATGTATCCCGGAGCATCGGCGAAAGCACCGTCGGTCACCAGGAACGAGAGGTGCTCCGGGGTATGACCGGGCGTGTGAACAGCTTGCACGGTGATGTTCCCCAGGGCCAGCGTGTCGCCATCGTGGAGGCGTTCGGCCTCGAAGCCGTACTGCCAGTCGTCGCCGCCCTCTCCTGAGACGTAGGTGGTCGCGCCGGTGGCCTTGGCCAGCTCGCGAGTGCCGGACAGGTAGTCGGCATGGATGTGGGTCTCGGTCACGGCGGTGATGGTCATGCCATGCCGATCGGCCAGGTCCAGATACACACCGATGTCGCGGCGGGCGTCGACCACCACTGCCTCTCCCTTGGCCTGGCAGCCGATGAAGTATCCGGCTTGGGCGAGGTCTTCGTCGTAGATGCGTTCGAGAAGCATCGAAATCTCCTTGTCGATCGTGGTGGCGTCCGTACAGGTCTCAAAATTCATGGTACCCCGTGGGGTATTTTCAGGAGGTTCTGTGCGCCGCGGCGCACGGAACCGATCTCACGGGGCGGAGGTGGAGTGGGTCGAAATACCGACGCACACCCAGGGGCGCGGGAACCGGCCGATCCAGCGAGGCGCAACGACTCACAGCGACATCGCAGTGGTTGCCGATCATCACGTCCTCCTCAGCCGTCCGGCACTCGCCGACTCGGGGCGGACGAGGAAATTTCATTCGTCCCGAGTGTGGCGTTTGTCGGTATTGGCGACTAACCTCTTCCATAATGTACGTACATCCGTACGATCAATCAAGGAGAGGGCGACGTACACCTCGGCACGTGTCCTTGCACCACCTGCTCGAACGCCGGAATGACCTTCCAGCACGACTGCTGTGGATGCAGTGCACCTGGCTTCAATGACCACCAATGTTGTGACCACACGGCTCGCGCCCACACCGACGTCGAGCTGAACCACCCGGCATCAACCGAAATCGAGACAGCGCTCACCGAGCTCGTGTCTCGAACAGGAGGACCACATGTCCGCGCACACCATCGACCACAAAGTCGCGATCATCGGCGGAGGCAACGCCGGTATTTCGCTCGCGGCACGTTTGCGGCGAGCAGGAATGACCGACATCGGCATCATCGAGCCGGCAGAGACCCACTATTACCAACCTTTGTGGACGCTCGTCGGTGGAGGCCGCGCCCCGGCCTCGGAGAGTGCGCGCAGCGAGGCGTCGGTGATGCCCCAGGGCGTCGGCTGGATCAAGGATCGCGCCGAGGGGGTCGACCCCGATGCCCAGACGGTCAGCACCTCCTCGGGAACTACGATCCATTACGACCACCTGGTGGTGTGCCCCGGCATCCAGCTCGACTGGGATTCGGTGTCCGGCATGGCCGAATCGATCGACACCCCGCAGGTCTCGAGCAATTACCGCTACGATCTCGCACCCAAGACGTGGCAGATGATTCAAAAGATGCGGTCGGGCACCGCCGTGTTCACGATGCCCTCCGGCCCCATCAAATGCGCGGGTGCCCCGCAGAAGATCGCGTACCTCGCGGCCGACTACTGGCGCGAGCAGGGCGTGCTCGATGCCATCCGAGTTGTCCTCGTCCTGCCCACACCCGGAATGTTCGGGGTACCGGTGTTCGCCGAGGAGCTCGAACGAGTCGTGGCGCGTTACGGCATCGAGGTGCGCAAGAACAGCGAAGTCACCGCTGTCGATCCGGACGGCCGGTCGGTGACGATCACCGACAACAGTGCAGGTACCACCGACGAGCTACCCTACGATCTGCTCCACGTCGTACCGCGCCAATCTGCACCGGACTGGATCAAGGCCAGCCCCATAGCGGACCCCGAGAATCCAGCCGGATACGTCCAGATCGACAAGAACACACTGCGTCACAACAGATTCGACAACGTCTTCGCCCTCGGTGACGCCGGATCGTCACCGAATTCCAAGACCGGTGCCGCCATCCGCAAGCAAGCACCCGTGGTCGCCGAGAACCTGCAGGCGAGCATCGCCGGCCGTCCACTGACCGCACAGTACGGCGGGTACGCCTCCTGCCCCTTGACCACCTCTCGTAAGACGATGCTTCTGGCCGAGTTCGACTACACGATGCAGCCGGCTCCCTCGATACCGCTGATCGACACCACCCGCGAACGCCGCGACATGTGGTTCCTCAAGAGACGCGGACTGCCGGCGTTGTACTGGAATGCCATTCTCACCGGCCGAGCGTGAACGGTCGACCGCCGCACAGTTACGACCGCGAGGGCGACCTGAGCCACTATCGGTCGGTGTTCGAGGCCATCGAACGACGCGTGATACCGGAGGTGGTGATCACCCGGGTCACCCCGTATCTGCTCGTTCTGGTGTCGGCGGCCGTGCTCGGAGTGGTGCTTCCGCACACCGGCGGCGCACACGGGTACGACGTTCTTCTGCGCACCGAAAGCGCCGACGCGGAATCAGCGGGTGTGTTGGCGACACTGTTCACCGCATTCACTCTCACGTTCACCGTCGTAGCGGCCTCGATCGCGCGTCTGGTTCGGCGTTTTCGGTGGGCCGCTCTGGCTTTGGCGGGCAACGGTGTCACCACGGTGTTCGGTGTGCTCGCGATCTGGGCTCGGCAGTCACTGGCACCGACCGCGACGGTGGCGGGTCCATCGATCGGCCTGTATCTGGGGGCGGTGGCAGCCCTGCTGTCCACCGTTCTCTGGGCTCGTGTGGTGTTCACCCGCCCACCCGAGCATCCCGGTCCAGCGCGCAGGAGCTGACACGTCGCGGGCCCGAGCACCCCATCTCGAACCGGCTGTCCTGCCTCGGTCCGATCACCCCCGTGCATCGATGCGGGGGTGATCGGACCGTTGTCAGGCGAGGGCGAGAAAGAGCTTCTCGAGCTCCGCTTCGCTCATCTTCTCCCCTGTTTCCGCCCCGGTGATGCACTCACGGAGTCCGGTGGCGACGATCTTGAAGCCTGCCCGGTCGAGAGCCTTCGACACCGCGGCCAGCTGGGTGACGACGTCCTTGCAGTCACGGCCGCTCTCGATCATCGAGATAACCCCGGCGAGCTGACCCTGCGCACGCCGCAGACGGTTCAATACCAACGCGATGCTTTCGGCGTCACCGGTCATGTCGTTCAGTCCTTCGTTCGATGAAACTCCAGGTTACCCCTAGGGGTAACGATGGTCGTGGTGGCCGACGCCGGACGGTGTCGGCCACCACTATGCTGAGCATTTCGACGGTGCGAGCGTCTCAGCTGTGCGAGAAGCCGATCTTGGGTAGTGCCGCTCGCAGCCACGTCGGTGACCACCATGCGGCGTGGCCGGTCAGGCGCAGCAGCACCGGTAGCAGGACCAGTCGAATGAGTACGGCATCGAGCAGTACGGCGACGCCGAGGATGATGCCCATCTCCTTGGGTGGCAGTGGTTCGGCGAGCGCGAACGAGAAGAACACCGCGATCATCACCGCTGCCGCCGCGAAGATCACCCGACCCGAATGCGCCATTCCGTCGACCTGAGAACCGTGCGGATCATCGGTGTTCTCGTAGTGTTCCTTGACGCTCGACAGCAGAAACACCGTGTAGTCCATCGCGATTGCGAAGATCATCGCGAAGAAGAACACCGGGCCCCAACCGTTCAGGAATCCCTGCGGGGTGAATCCGAGCAGCGACGCCCCGTGACCGTCTTGGAAGATCAGCTTCGCGACACCGAACGCTGCGCCGGTGGACAGCAGGCTGACCACGGTCCCCAGCAGGGCGATCAGCGGTGCCTGCAGCGCGATCAGCAACAACAGGAATCCGAGCACCAGAATGACCGACACCACGATGGGCAGGTACTCGTTCAACGCGGTCTGCAGGTCCAGGTTCTCCGCGGGTGCGCCGCCGACGATCGCGCCCTCGGGTAGCTCGGCACGCAGTGTGTCGAGAGTGGCCGCGAGTGCCGGGTCGGACGGGTCCACGTCCGGAATGGCCTGCAGCATGACGTAACCGGAGCCGTCCATCGCGGGCATCGGCGGCGTCACCATCGACACCCCGTCGGTGCCCGCGGCGATCTGCGCGGTCTGCTCTGCCTCCGCCGTGGGGGCGATGATCTGCAGCATGCCCGGGGCACCCTCACCCATCTGCGCCTGCACCAGTTCGTAGCCCTGCCGCACCGGGGCGTCCTCGGGCACCACCGAAATCGACGGCATGGCGACCTTGAGGCCGAACACCGGGAGCGTCAGTGCCACCAGGATCAGCAGTGCGCCGATGGCGAACGGCCACGGATGCTTGTGCAGCACCTGTCCCCAGGAGGCGAACTTCGGCGAGCGGTGCTCCTGCCGCTTCGCGAACGGGAGGGAGCCGGCATTGACCTTCGGTCCGAGCTTGCCCAGAACTGCGGGGAGCAGTGTGAGGGTGGCCGCGAGAACGAACACCACCGCGAGCATGATGCCCACGGCCATCGTGCGTACCGCAGGTGCAGGTACCAGAAGCACGGCGGACAGGCTGATCAGCACCGTCAGACCGGACAGGGCAACGGCTTTACCTGCGGTGTCCATGGTTTCGGCCACCGCACGCCGAGAATCCATCTGGCCGGCGTCGATGGTCTTACGGAGGGCATCCCGGAATCGGACGACGAGGAAGAGCGCGTAGTCGATACCGAGCGCCAGCGCGAACATCATCGCAAAGTTCATCGCCCACACCGAGATCGGTGTGACCTCGTTGAGCAGAACCAGGGCACCCGCGGATGCGACCAGGCCCGCCAGGGTCAGCAGCAGCGGTAGTCCGGCGGCGACGAGCGATCCGAACGCGAGCACCATGATCGCCAATGTGACCGGCCAGGAGATGATTTCGGCCTTGATCATCGCGTCGTGGTTGGCCTTGTTGAAGTCACTCCACAGTGCCGATGCTCCGGTCGGGTAGACCTCGATCGAGTCCGTGGAGGCTGCGGTCAGCTCACCTTTGAGATCGTCGACGGCCTTCACCATCTCGTCGGTGGTCCCGTTCGCTCCACCGATGAGGATCCCGGTGTGTCCGTCGGGGCTGATCGACATTCCCGGTTGCGGGGGGATCACCTCGGAAATCCGCGAATCGGCGGCCAGAATGTCGGTGACCTCGGAAATGACCGCCGCGACAGCGGGATCGGTCACCTGCTCGGTGTCCGAATGCACGACCACCTGGATCGCGGCCGAGGAGTTCCCGCCGAAGTGCTCCTGTGCGAGTTCGCGAACCTGGACCGACTCCGATCCGTTGGATTGCCACCCGGCACCGGCGAGGGATCCGAACACCGACGGGGCGAACGCTCCCAATCCGATGATGACCACGAGCCACGCGGTGACCACCCACTTGAAGTTGCCTGCCATGCGCGCACCGAAGCGCGCCAACGGCCCGCCGGTGATTCCTGGCGGCGAGTTGTCTGCAGAACTCTCGTCGGTTCGAACGTCGGTGGAACTCACATCGTGTCCTTACTGGTCGGGAAGATGGAGGAACCGTAACACAGTACCCCCAGGGGTATGCTGGTATCATCGTATCTACCCCCTAGGGTATGCACGGACGACCGCACCACACGCAGAGAAGCGAGGATCTACCGCATGTCATGCACCGACACCCTCACCGGCCCCGGCGGACCGAGTATCGAACGCGCAGTCCCCGCGCTGGCGGGCACCATGGTCCTTGCCAGCCTCGCCGCCGGTTCCCTTCACGACCGCCGCTGGCATGTCCTGACAGCATTCGTCGGCGGGAATCTGCTGCTGTATTCCGCAGTCGGATGGTGCCCGGCCAGCCTGTTGATGAAGCGGCTGGGGATGCGTCAGAGCACAGCGACCCCGACCCGGTGAACCGCAACAGGACCCGCCCTTTGCCGTGGCAGTGGGTCGGCTACGCCTTCGGCCGCACTCTGCCCTCGACCATGACGGACTGGGTGGCCAACGATCTGACGGGCAATCACGCCGTGGTTCGGCACCTGATCCGCGGCCAGGTTCCGTTTCTTCCCATCTACGCCGTGTTCATGTTCTTTCCGGGTGAACTGTGGTTGAGTGGCTCCATGGTGCTTCTGGCGGTCCTGCTCTCGCTGTTCTTCACCGCCTCGTACATGGAAGAGAATCGGCAACGCCGCCTCGTGCGACACATGCTGCCCCGCGATCTCACGAACTCCCGTAAAGCGCAGGAATCGGAGCTGGTCAAGAAGCGTTATCTGGCGGCGCACCCCGAGTCCGAGGCCTCACGCACCGCCGCGGCACCCATCGCTCCCGGCCGGGAGCACTGAGCGATGGTCGGCGATTCGACGCACCGTCTCGCCCGATGGCAACGATTCTGGGACAAGCAAGCGGCCGGTTACGACAAGCACATGACCTTCCTCGACCGAGTCCTTTTCCGCGACACCAGATCCTGGATCTGCAGTCGCGCCCGAGGCCAGGTTCTCGAGGTCGCAGTGGGAACGGGACTCAATCTCGAGCACTACCCGGCGGGGACATCGTTGACCGGAATCGAGCTGAGTCCGGACATGCTCGCGCAGGCACACTTTCGCGCCGCCGACGTCAGACCGGATGCGCACCTGACGCTCGGGGACGCTCATGCTCTCGACTTTCCCGATGCATCCTTCGACACCGTGGTGTGCACGTTCTCACTCTGCGCCATCCCCGCCACGGACATCGCGCTCGCGGAAATGTCGCGGGTGCTGCGTCCGGGTGGAACGTTGCTACTCGCCGATCACGTCGCCTCGTCGATCCGGCCGGTTCGATGGATCCAACGCGCCCTGGAACTGGTGAGCGTCCCGATCGGCGGCGAGCACTTTCTGCGCCGGCCCTCGCTCGTGATCACCGGTGACGAGAGCTTCTCCATCGAGGACATCGACCGGTTCACTCTCGGTCTCGTCGAGCGTCTTCACGCCACGAAAGTGGCCTGAACGGGAGCAAGGACCACCATCCTCGCGGCACGAACTACCGGCCACGCCCGGCTATCTCGGTCTCGACGAACTCGAGAAGTTGCTTCTCTGCCATCCACCCACACTTGTCGCGCACCCACGGCGAACAACCCAGGATGTAGGGGCGACGAGATCAGCCCACCGAGACTTCGCAACGACGCCGAGGCTCCGACGCTGAACCCATTTCACCCCCGCACCGAGAGTCGGTACGGGGGTGAAGATGGGGTTCGATGGAGAAATCAGGCCAGATCGTAGCGATCGAGCATCATGACCTTGTCCCAGGCCGCGACGAAGTCGCGGACGAACTTGTCCTTGGCGTCATCGCAAGCGTAAACCTCTGCGACAGCGCGCAACTCGGAGTTCGAGCCGAAGACCAGATCGTTGCGAGTTCCGGTCCACTTCTTCTCACCGGTAGCGGCGTCCTTGGCCTCGTAGATGCCCTCCTCGGCGGCGGGAACCCATTCGGTGCCCATGTCGAGGAGGTTGACGAAGAAGTCGTTGGTCAGAGTGCCGACCCTGTCGGTCAGAACGCCGTGCGTCGACCCCTTGTAGTTCGCGCCGAGTACACGCAGACCACCGACGAGCACGGTCATCTCGGGTGCACTGAGCGAGAGCAGGTTCGCGCGGTCGACCAGGTTGAACTCGGCCGGAAGCTTCTGGCCCTTGCCCAGGAAGTTACGGAAACCGTCCACCATGGGCTCCAGATCGGAGAACGAGTCGACGTCCGTCTTCTCCTGCGTGGCATCCATACGGCCCGGAGTGAACGGGACCGTGATGTCGACGCCGGCGTTCTTGGCGGCCTGCTCGACGGCTGCGACGCCACCGAGCACCACGAGGTCGGCGAAGGACACAGTTCCGGAGAACGACTGCTGGATTCCTTCGAGAACGCGGATGACCTGTGCGAGCTCGTCGGGCTCGTTGACCTCCCAGCCGGCCTGCGGCTGCAGACGCAGACGGCCACCGTTCGCACCGCCGCGCTTGTCACTGACGCGGAACGACGCCGCCGCCGCCCACGCAGCCGAGATCAACTGCTCCTGAGTCAATTCCGATCCGAGGATGGCCTGCTTGAGCTCGGCGATCTGTGCGTCACCGATCAGCTCGTGATCGACGGCCGGGATCGGGTCCTGCCAGAGCAGGGGCTCCGCCGGAACCTCGGGGCCGAGGTAGCGCGAGACCGGTCCCATGTCGCGGTGGGTGAGCTTGAACCAGGCCTTCTGGAACTCCTCTGCGAGCTCCTCGGGATGATCGAGCCACCGCCGGGTGATCTGCTCGTAGATCGGGTCGACGCGCATCGCGATGTCGGAGGTGAGCATCGACGGGTGGCGACGCTTGGAGGGATCGGCGGGATCGGGAACGAGGTCCGCGCCCTCGCCGTTCTTCGGGCGCCACTGGTGCGCACCGCCCGGGCTCTTGTAGAGCTCCCACTCGAACCCGTACAGGGTCTCGAGGAACGAGTTGTCCCACTGCGTGGGCGTGGGGGTCCAGATGACCTCGAGACCACTGGTGATCGCGTCCGCGCCGACGCCGCTCTGGAAGCTGTTCTTCCAGCCGAGACCCATCTGCTCGATGGGAGCGCCTTCCGGCTCTGCCCCGATGTGCGCGTCGGGATCGGCAGCGCCGTGCGTCTTGCCGAACGTGTGTCCACCGACAGCCAATGCGGCGGTCTCGATGTCGTTCATGGCCATGCGGCCGAAGGTCTCGCGGATGTCCAGTGCGGACTGCACCGGATCCGGGTTACCGTTCGGGCCTTCGGGATTGACGTAGATAAGACCCATCTGCACTGCGGCCAACGGGTTGTCGAGGGTCGTGCGATCACCGTAGTAGCGCTCGTCGCCCAACCAGGTCTGCTCCGGGCCCCAGTAGACGTCCTCGTCCGGCTCCCAGGCGTCGACGCGTCCGCCGGCGAAGCCGTAGGTCGGCAGACCCATCGACTCGATGGCGACGTTGCCGGTGAGCACGATCAAGTCGGCCCAGGAGAGCTTGCGGCCGTATTTCTGCTTGATCGGCCAGATCAGCCTGCGGGCCTTGTCCAGGCTCGCGTTGTCGGGCCAGCTGTTCAGCGGCGCGAAGCGCTGCATGCCCGCTCCGGCACCGCCGCGTCCGTCCTGCTTGCGGTAGGTGCCCGCTGCGTGCCACGCCATGCGAATGAAGAAGGGGCCGTAGTGGCCGAAGTCCGCGGGCCACCAGGGCTGCGAATTCGTCATCAGGGCTTCGATGTCGCGCTTGACCTCAGCGAGATCGAGAGAGTTGAACTCGGCTGCGTAGTCGAAGTCCGGGCCCATGGGGTCGCCGACTGCCGGGTTCTTCTTGAGGATCTTCAGATTCAGGGACTTGGGCCACCACTCGCGGTTGCTTCCGCCTTCGACGGGTGCCGGCATCGAGTCGTGCATGACCGGACACTTGCCACCCGACTCCTGTGGCTGGTCCTGGTTCATCTCTTTTTCGCGTGTTGTGTGGTCCTCGGACACGAGTTTCCCTCCAGAAGATGGTGAATGATCTGATTTCCGCGGCGCTCCCGCGCCGCGACATCAGGGGCTGACGCTGGTGGAGCAGTTCTCGCACAGGCCCCAGTAGATGACCTCTGCCTCGTCGACGACGAAACCAGGGGCCTCCGACGGAGTGAGGCACGGAGCCTCGCCGACGGCGCACTCCACATCGGCGATCGCGCCGCACTTGCGGCACACGAGATGGTGATGATTGTCGCCGATCCTGCTCTCGTACCGGGAGACCGAACCCGACGGCTGAATGCGCCGGACCAGTCCCGCGATGGTCAGAGCGCGGAGCACGTCGTACACGGCCTGGCGCGAGACGTCGGGCAGGGTGGCCCGAACGGCTCCGTAGACGGTGTCGGTGTCGACGTGCGGATGTTCGTGCACCACGTCGAGCACCGCCAGACGGGGGCGGGTGACTCTGAGCGCAGCACTACGCAGCATCTCCGAGTAGTTCGACGATGAGCTCACATCGACCAGTATGCATGACTTTTCTGGAATGAGTCCGGAAACTGAGCGACGGACTGATGTGAGGCGGCGAGCGCAGAGCCAGCGCGTTCCGCGCCGAGTGGCACCGAGATTGCGGGGAGCAATCGCCGGAGGATCTTCGGTTCGGGTGAACCCCTCAGGCTCGGTGTGCGTACACCACAGTGAAGCCCACAGCAGTCGTGGGCCCGAGGACAGGACACGTGATGAACACTTCAAGGTTCCGTATGGCAACGTCGCTCCTGGCGTCGGCGGCGATGATCGCCCTCGCCGGGTGCGGTTCCACCGAACCCACCGGTTCGGTCGCTGTGTCGAGTACTCCGGTGTCCACGTCGGCGGATCCGAGCGCCTCAACACCTGATGCAGCACCGTCCGAACCCGGTCTGGTGGTGTACGCCAGCAACTACTCCGTGAGTGACACGGTCTCTCGGGTCCAGCGCGCGCTCGAGACGGTGGGGACTGTGGCAGCCACTGTGGATTTCGAGAAGTTGGCACAGGGAACAGGTAAGACGATCCGTCCGACCACCGTGGTGATCGGGGGGAATCCGAAGGCGGCGTCGCCGTTGATCACCGCGGATCAACGGGCCGCGATCGACCTTCCACAGAAGTACCTGGTCTGGCAGGCTGCCAACGGGACGGTGTTTCTAGCATACAACTCCGCGGAGTACATCGCGGCGCTCGCTGGTATCCCGGTGTCGTCCGACGCCCTCGACGGACTCCGGGCCGGGTCGGCATCCACCGCGTCCGATGCGACGGGATCCTCGGCGGCCGCTGCAGAGGGCACCGATGTGTCCACAGCGCCGAGATACCTGGTCGAAAAGACCAGTGATGCATCGGTTGCTGCGTCCATCGCTCGATACGAGGCAGCGTTCGCGGCCAAGAATCAGCCCACAGTCGCCACCGTCGATCTCGCGTCCGCCGCTGCCGAGACACCTCTGAGGCCCACCATGGTCACCTACGTCGGTAATCCTGCGGTCTCGACTGCGCTGGTCGGAGCGCAGCAGACCATGGGGATCGACCTCCCCGCCCGATACGTGGCGTGGCAGGACTCCGAAGGGATCGTTCACGTGGCTCATCCCGATATCCGTGTACTCGCTGCTCGGCATTCGATCTCGCCGACCAATCCCGTTCTCGACATGGTCGAGGCCGCCACGACCGGTTTCACCGATGCCGCTTCCGGCTCGGGCAGTTAGGTGGACGGTGTCGAATCCGGCTCACAGCAGAACCATCAGCTCGTCGATGCGTCCGAAGTTGCCATGTCGGCGCTCTTCCGCGAGCACCAGCATGCAGTGACTCGATTCGTCAGCCGCTACACCCAGACCCGCGAGCAGTGCGAGGACATCGTCCAGGAGACGATGTTGCGTGCGTGGCGCGGGATCGACCGCATCGATGTGACAGCAGCATCGACGCGGTCCTATCTCATGACGATCGCGCGAAACGTGCTCACCGATCAGTGGCGGGCGAGCACGAGCAGGCCGACTCTTGTCCACGACCAGATCGCACTCGCTGCCGAGTGCATCGACGACGAATTGGGCGGGGTCCTCGACGGGTGGCTCATAGACGAGTCGCTGCACCGGTTGTCCGAGGAGCATCGAGCGGTCATCGTGCTCATCTACTACGAGGGCCGAACCGTCTCCGAAGTGGCCGCACACCTCGATATCGCGGTCGGCACGGTCAAGTCCCGCTCCTACTACGCTGTACGTGCCCTACGCCGGATCTTCGACGAGTTGGGATTGATTCCATGAGCTCAGCGCACGACGAGATCCGACCACTGCTCGGGGCGTACGTACTCGACGGACTCGAGCGCGACGACCGAGCAGCGGTACGACGACATCTCGACGACTGCCTTGCCTGCCGAACCGAAATCGACGTACTGGCACCCGTCGCGGGTGTGCTTCGACGTCGAAGGCAGCCAGCAGATCTCTCACCGGTGCACTCGACGGCCGGTGCAGACCAGCGACTCGACCACCTGCTGAGCGCGATGAGGCAGCAACGGACCTCCGAGAAGAGGCGGCGGCGAGTGTGGACTGCGGTGTCGGCGACCCTCGTTCTGGGAGTCGCTGCGGCGATCGTCCCGCTCAGTAGCCTCGCCCGCTCCGACGATTCGACAACGGTGAACGATGCGGGAGCCCGCCCGCTCGTTCTGTCGAGCACCGTCGGGGCCACAGGTGAGCTCGAGCTCACCACGAAAGCCTGGGGCACATCGATCGACGTCGACGTCCAACAACTCCCCGACGCAGGCGTCCTCACTCTCCAGGTGGTCGGCAACGACGGGGCTCGACAGCAAGCAGCTCAATGGTCGGTCACCGCGAGCCGAGCAGCAGCGGTGACCGGCGCGACGTCCCTTTCTGTCGAGGACATCCACTCGATCGTGATCGACGATCCGGCGGGCAACACGATCGCGCGGGCCTCTCGCTGAGACCGAGTCGTCACCGACACGGGCCAGGTTTGGATGCGGTGCCTCGAACCGCATGTTGGTCGAACGGCCGGCCGAGTGGCTGGACCGCAGTCGAAGGAGGTCGGGGCGCTCACGACGTACCCCGGATCGAAGTCCGAGTCCGACCTGCGACATCGAGCGATCACACCAGTCTCCTCGTCTCACCAGAACCAATCGACCCGCAGCCCACTGTCGGGTGTCCCACAGAAAATTACGGATGTCGACGACACGTACGTCGCAGGATCCGAGACCCCTAGCTATCCGAGGCGACCCAGCGAGCATCGGATGTATACACGGTCAGATGTACCCCATGGGTATGTGCTGATATCACCCTCAGGGGCTCATACTCGTAGTCGTTTGCGATGACTGTGACGACAATTGGACGCGCCTTCGGTCGTCTCGTCGTTTCGGCGGTCGGGTATCGAAGACGGTGCTGCCATCGACCCAAGGGCACCCACTCATCGACGTAGACATCGAGCCGGTGACGGAAGTCGACATCTGTGTCCATGGGTCGACAGCACACCGACAGTGCAATCAGTCCGCCGATGCCAGTTGCCCGAGAGACAGCATCAACAGTCGCCGCGATCCCATCCGTCGTGTTCGTCGAGAATGTCGACGAGAGTGCGCAAAAGATCGTCGACGCGGTCATTGATGTCGTCGAACCGATCGTCGAGCTCGGCGAGGCGGATGTGTGCGTCGCGCCGGGCACGAATCCCGTGCTCGTAGTAGGCATTGTCCAGAACGAAGCCCGATCGACCTGGTTCTGCTCCTTGTAGAACAGCACTGTCGGGGTCGTTCGTCGTCCACAGGGTGCGCGGTCGATGCGCAGCCGGCCGACCGTTCAGGTGAGCGCGCGTCAGTGCGGACAGCGACTGCACTGTGAGCGGTTCCGGTGTCCAGGGTGTGTAGCCCCAGCGGTCGATACGAACCACAAGCGGCTCCTCCGCGTGCTGCGCTGTCACCACCGGAGACTCAGACATCGAAGGTGAGCGATCGGGGTCGAGAAATTCACGGAGCATCGAGATACTCGCGGAGCGATCGAACATCGACTGAAGTTGCGCCCAGCGCCGGTACACCGACACCGGACCGGACCGGACTCACCGTAACTGCCGAGCATGGTCGGGGTGACCCGGTGCAGGCCGGAAACGATCAGGTCCGGCCCTGCGACCTCGATGTCGCCGCGGCGCAGAGTGCTGATGTCACGGTAAGTCAGTCCGGCAGAAACCAAGGTGAGTATCAGTGCATCACGTCGCCCGAACAGCCCGTATGGCCATCCAGACGACAGAATGCCGTCGATGATCGATGCAGCGCAGCCACGGATTTCGGTGAGACGTTCCCGGCGGCGCTCTGCGAGAGCGAGCCGAATGGGGACCGAGCGGCCGGGTTCGGTCATTCCGCGACTGCGGTGGGCAGCGTTGACAGCCGATACTCGACGACGCTGCGTGGCGACTGCGGCAGGGTGGTGGTCAAGAAACTCTGCCAGTGTGGACGGTGTAGCAGGCAGCGACGACCGGTCGCTGGCAGCGCACCAGTCGCAGAACAATGCCCATGTGTGTTCTGCGGAGCGGCCGAGACCCGAGATGCCATAAGCCACCGAGCCGAACGTAATTCCGTTCGATTCCGGTTTCATAGTCCGAGGTCGGTGACGGCGTTGCCGAGCATGGGTGCGTGCTCACGGGCGTAGATTTCGACCATCCCAGGGGTGGTGTGGCCGGTCTGGCGCATGATGGCGTGGGCGTCTGCGCCGTTGCGGAATGCTTGGGTGACGAATCCTGCCCGCAACGAATGCCCACCCAACTGTGTGACCGTCTCGGGGTCGAAGCCGGCGCGAGCGGCGCGGCGACGGATCGCGGCGTGCACCGCAGCCCCGGAGAGCGCAGTGTCGGAGAGGTTGCCATTCTTGCGGACCGATCGGAACAGCGGCGAAGATTTGTCGGCGGCGGGCAATGCTCCCCGGCACACATGAGAGTCGAATGGTGTTGCACGGGAAAGTAACCGAATGACGGCGACTCTGCCGCCGGTGTCGAACGCGGCGACGAGCTGCAGCCATCGCACCCACGCGCACACCGGGCATGACTCGTGGCGGTTGGTGAACGGTAGTGCTTTCACTGCTCCGGTGCCGGCCTGGTCGGTCTTGGACTTCCGGATCTGTACGTGCGCGCCGTCGAGACGGTCGCGGCGGACATCGCGGCATTCGAGCGCTACGAGTTCACTGCGACGAAACGCGCCGGTGAAGCCCATCAGCAGCAGCGCGGTGTCGCGGCGCTCGAGCACCTCGGACGCCCACCCGACAGCACTGCGGCGCGCGTGGTCGACGATCGTGGTGATGTCGGAGGTCAGCAGCGGTGCCCGCGGGTTGCGGGGCCGCTCCCCCGCCGACGCATAATCCCGACGAACACCTGCCAGAGTCGCTTTCACCATTTCGTGTCCGCACGGGTTGTCGTAGCCCGTCAAAGAGGACGCCGAGCCTTGTTGGGGTGCCTGAAGTCTCGGCCCCCGCCTCAGGTCTGCCATCGCGCACATGTACACGACTGAATGGTGATGGGTGACCAAAAGGGCTGTGCTAGCAACGCTAGCTAGCACAGCAAGCGGGCATCCTCTCATTCAGCGGTCTAGATGCCCCGCTTGTCGAGGTACTCACAGAGCGCCGCGTCGGTCAAGGAAGCAATACTGATTGATCGGTCCCCTGTCTCGTACCGCAGCCTGTCGACGGCTCTGTTCAAACGAAGCTTGGTCGAACTCCGTATCCGCACATTGTGCTGTTCAGTGAATTTTTCCGCGCCTGGTCCTGCCGCCGGCCGCGCATTGTGCGGAGCCGAAGGTTCGTTCGATGCCGGAAGAGTGGGCTCGTTTGTCCGTCCGATACCGCCAGCACTGGTCGAAACGTCGACGCTCGGCGACCCGGTTGATTCTTGCTGTGCTTCGGGCCCAACACGCCGGGGTGAAACGGCCGGTCGCGAAGGGAGGTCTGCAGCCGGGTGGCGGCGGATGGCGGGTTCGCGTTGTGCGTTCATGCGGCAGGCTCTCCTACAAGGTCGATAGACAGTTCTTTTAGCAGGGCGTCGTAGGCGACTTGCAGATCTATCGCTCGGCCTCCCTTGTAAGAATGGATGGGGGTGTGGCTGCTATGAGCGTCTTGGCGCGCCGCCAGCTCCGGGATCCCCGCTCTTGCAACCAATTCGCCGTATGCAGCACGCAACTCGTCCTCGCGATACTGATGCTCCGAGGTCCTTCGCTTCTTCGACAAGACGATCTTCTCAAGTTCGAGACGAGGGTTCGCACGCCGCTTGACGTTGGTGATGGTTTCCTCAACCTTGGTAATCGCTCGCACGCTGTCGATGGTGGGTTCGGTGACCGCAATGACTGAGTCGCAGGCGCAGAGGACCGCGAAAAGTAACTTTCCAAGCGACGGCGGGCAGTCGATGAAGACTGCACTGTAAGGCGACAGATCGACACCCTCAAGCGCGATATCTAACCGAAAGATCAGGTCGTTTGCGCCGTCAGCCTCAAGATTGGCGAGGCTCTGAGTCGCCGCGATCAGGTCGACCCGATCCCATTCGGTTGCTACTACCGCATCCGCTGCTGCACCCTCGCCAGTGACCGACATCAGGTCGAAGGTAGTTCGCATGTCGTCATCAACGTCGACTCCCAGACCGGTCGTCGCGTTGGCCTGAGGATCCATATCGATGACAAGGACGTGTTTGCCCTTGTCTGCCAATGCACTCGCCAGTCCGAGTGTTGTCGCTGTCTTCCCAACCCCACCCTTCTGGTTGCATATGGCGAACTTCCTGGGTTGCTTCGACGACGTCGACACTGGGATTCGCGTTCCTTTCTCTGTTCGAGGATCAAGGCCAACGAACTCTCTCTTCTCCGAGAAGACTGCGTTGGCTCACCCTGGACCTATGCCTGCAAGCCTTCTGGCTCGCTACGCTATAACCAATTGCTTGGTGTGCTGCGTTAACACGCGGAGCGAAGCTTGCGACGAGCGCTCTGCTCACTTGCGTTGTTAGCTTCGCTTGTCTCGCACTGTTTGCACGCCGAGCTGCAGTACCTTGCGTATCTAACCAAGTTTCGCTAGTTAAGCAAGACACGCAACCTAGACCAGCAACGCTCACTTGCTTAGCTATCAAAGCTCGTGTAGCACCTACGACTAACACAGTAAGCTTATCAAGCGTTGCTTTGCCAGCTATGTCAGCTATGTCAGCTACATTAGCGTACTTTCATAGCTCTGCTCGCTTTGATTCCTGCGCTAGCTCTGCTAGCTATTCTTGCACTCATACCTAACCGATTTCGGCGCAATAGAGCACGACTGGAGCGAACCCGGTTAACTGCCCGTCTGCATGGAGCCGCAAATCGCATGCAACGGCCTCGACCACGACAAATAGCAATGCTAGATGAACTAGCACTTGCATATGCCGAAGCCAAGAGGATCCGTAGAGAGCTTGCGTTGCAGAGTCTTGCAACACCTTGCTGCACAGCACGTCTACCGAATGTCGACGGCCCCTCTGGTCGGCGGACTGCATTCAGAGGCGACATGACTACGACGGACTGCGCCAGGCAGCAACATCGCAACCCAAATGATCCCAACCGTACGCGGTGATCCCGTACGGATTGAGCGCTTTATTCAACCCGACCTGTGCGAAATGATGCTCGGGGTTTACCCCTCTAGCGTTGCTCGCACTGATAGCTATCATCACTAGCGCTGCCGTCAACACAACAGGTTGGACGGGCGTCCCACCCGATGATGACCAATGAGACGTCGCGCGACCCGTTGGCTACAACCGACTCCCTGCGGCGAGTTCAGCGTCGAGGATGGCAAGTTGACGGTTGGCGGTGTGCACAAGCGCCTTCGGCACCATCTGACACGGTGCGCGACGTGCGCCAGGCCGACCCCAAGACACGAGAGCTTCACCGCGCGGCTGTTCCTGTCTAGGTCGTAGGAACGGCCGGAAACACCGCGCCCGGACGCAGCCAAGGAGTCGGTGGAATAACGGAGTGGCCGGCCAGCCCCACGACCAAGAGGAAATCCCACCGTTCGAGGGCCCCAAATGCAGATGCGGAACTGCCGGTAGTTGTACCCACCGGGTGAGGCAACGACCGCCATGATCACCTGGTGCAGCCCCGGACCAGATCAAACTGGGGTCTACTACGGCGGCTCTTTCAAGTTGAGCAGCAGGGACATTCTTACCGCATTCGTTGTCACCCACAGCTTCATGGATTACACCCACGTAAATTGCATTTTCCGCGCCATCTTGCGCAAAACAGCAGTTCAGCGCTTTTTTAAGCTGCAGATGTATCGGTGAACTGCGCTAAACTGCCTGTATGGACTACCGGCCAGCCCGAACACCCGCGGTGATCACTGCCGCCGGCCTCCCCGAGGGTGGCAGGTCGGTGGCCGTCGAGCCGGAGATCCCGCCCGCCGTCGCGAAGAGGATTGCGAGCGCTGTGCAATCCTCCCGCTCCGAGGGAACTCGACAGACCTACGCAGCCGCGTGGCGACGCTTCGCCAGCTGGTGCGACACGAATGGTCACGTGACGCTTCCGGCGCACCCGATCACCGTCGCCGCCTACCTCGTCGACGCTGCCGACACCCGGAACGAGAGCGGGGAGCGGGCCTACGCAGTCGCCACCTTCGGCACCTGGATCGCCGCGATCAACCATCAGCATCGCACGACCGGCCACCTGTCCCCGTCCGCGCACGAACTCGTCACTGCAACCCTGTCTGGGATTCGGCGGGAGTACGCAGCGGCGGGGGACCGCCCCCGCACGCCACGAGATCCGCTGCTGGTCGACGACATCAAGTTGCTCGTCTCGACCGCCCGAGAACGGTGCAGAGGCTGGGCCGACGAGGTTTTGGAACGCCGCGACTCGGCGATCCTGCTGCTCGGCTTCGCCGGTGCGTACCGCCGTAGCGAGTTGTCGGAGATGGTGTGCGGCGACGTTACCGTGCACCGGCACGACGGACTGCACATCCGGCTACGGAAGTCGAAGACCGACCAGGAAGGCAGGGGAGCAGTGAAAGCCCTGCCGTACACCGAGTCTCACGAGACCTGCCCGCCCTGCGCCTACGTTCGGTGGGCCCAGGTGGTCGCGGCATTCGATGCCGGCGGCCGGCCGGCTGTGATCCGCCTACTCCGCAAACGAGAACCGTTCATCGAGCACGTATGTCGTGGGGGAGTACCTCGCACCGCCGCCCGAGCACCGCTGTTTCGCGCCATTGCGAAGAACGGCAACCTGGGCGCAACGCCACTGTCTGGAGCAGCGGTCCACCAGACCATCCGCCGCCGTGCCGACCACGCCGGCTATGACCCCACCGCGCTGACCAAACTCGGCGGACACTCCCTCCGCGCCGGATTCGTCACCCAAGGCACCCGCAACGGGGCGGACGGCTCTGCCATCGCCCGACAAACCGGCCACGCAAGTCTCGACTCCGTCGAGGTCTACCGCCGGGAGCACGCCCCCCTGGTCGGGAACGCCGTCACAAATATTGGTCTCTGAACTAGACAGGTGAAAAATACTAGAATATTATTTCGGCATGGTTCACCCTTCGGCTAACGAAGTTGCCCGCCTCAAGC
Source organism: Rhodococcus sp. MALMAid1271 (assembly GCF_049195265.1). Lineage (NCBI taxonomy): Bacteria > Bacillati > Actinomycetota > Actinomycetes > Mycobacteriales > Nocardiaceae > Rhodococcus > Rhodococcus sp. MALMAid1271. Next base: position 20,964 of record NZ_JBMIRQ010000025.1, read on the forward strand.
TAGTTGCGCGCGAAATCCGCAACACAGCCGACGAGTCTGCGTACTCGGTAGACGGCGCGATTGGCCAGAACCCCGCCTTTAAGCAATCACGTCGACCAGCAAAGGTCCTAGAGCGCGAACTAGGGCGTGTCTCCCATAGCTGAGCGGTGACCCGCGAGACCGTGGCCGTATGGGACAGACGAAGTCACGATTTCGCCAGTTCACCGACGAGCAGTGGGAGCGGATAGAGCCCCTGCTGCCCTCCAATGAAGGGCGGCAG
>NZ_JBMIRQ010000026.1:0-504 GCF_049195265.1 Rhodococcus sp. MALMAid1271
TCGCTCCGGAACGGAACCGAACAGCCACTCGCTGCGTCTGATCTGTCGTGGGGTTCGACCTCCCCGCGCTCGGTCAGGGGGAGAAGATGCGGCTACCGGACAACATTCCACCCGTCGTGTATGTGCCGTGCACTGCGCATGTCTCAGTCGTGGAGCAGGCAGTGGTCGATCTGCGGACCACCCGGGACGGGCGTAGTGCCCTGCTGGCGTATTCGGCACTCGACCGGCTCCACACCTGCTGTGGTGATGACCAACCCTGGATGGTGCTGCCGACAACGGCCCTGTCGAAAATTAATGAGTCGCATCCGTTCGACCTGCTGCTGATGGACGTCATGATTCCCCAGCACGAACGTCGGAGTGTCCACACATGACCCTGTACGTCGACGTCGCGGTGCTACGCGATTCCGCGGACGCAATGATGAAAATTGCCGACGACTTCGACACCGCAGCGTCGTCGATCCCCGACGCCGCCGATACCGGTATCGGAGCGCCGGCGCTGGCCGG
>NZ_JBMIRQ010000027.1:0-236 GCF_049195265.1 Rhodococcus sp. MALMAid1271
TCCCGACAACTGGCCTGCGATTGCATCCTCACCGCCATCGTGATGGACGAGACCGGTAACCCGATCAACCTCGCCCGCACAATGCGTACCGTTAACTCCAGACAGAAACGCGCCCTGATCGCCCGCGATCACGGCTGCGCATTCCCCGGCTGCGGCACACCCGCCGCCTGGACCGAAGGCCACCACATCCGACACTGGGCAGACGGCGGCCCCACCAACCTGAACAACCTCGTCCT
>NZ_JBMIRQ010000029.1:0-1529 GCF_049195265.1 Rhodococcus sp. MALMAid1271
CTTGCTCCGGTTCGTGGTCCGCGGTCTGTTGCGGGTGTGGTGTTGCCGGAGTTGTTCGCTGGTGCGGTGGGTGTTGCCGGTGCTGGTGGTGTTGCGGTGGTTTCTGGTTCTCGGGTGCTTTCGTATGGTGAGTTGGATGCGGCGTCGTCGCGGTTGGCGCGGATGTTGATGTCGGGTGGTGTGGGTCCGGGGTCGTTTGTGGCGTTGGCGTTGCCGCGGTCGGTGGAGTCTGTGGTTGCGGTGTGGGCGGTGGCGAAGGCCGGTGGTGCGTTCTTGCCGGTGGATCCGAGTTATCCGGTGGATCGGATCGAGCACATGTTGGTCGATTCGGGTGCTGTGGTGGGTGTTACGTTGGGTGCGCATTCGGATGCGGTGTCGGGTGTCGGTGGGGTGTCGTGGGTGGTGCTCGATGATCCGGATGTTGTGGCGGATTTGGCTTTTCGGTCTTCTGCTCCGGTGTTGGATGCGGAGCGTTCGGGGGTGTTGCGTCTCGATGATGCGGCGTATCTGATTTATACGTCGGGGTCGACCGGTGTGCCCAAGGGTGTGGTGGTCACTCATCGTGGTGTGGGGAACTTGGCTGCTGAGGAGCGGGTTCGGTTCGGTGTGGGGCCGTCGTCTCGGGTGTTGGCGTTTGCGTCGCCGAGTTTCGATGCGTCGATTCTCGAGTTCGTGTTGGCGTTCTCGGGTGGGTCGACGATGGTGATTGCTCCGCCGTTGGTGTTCGGTGGGGTGGAGTTGGCGTCGTTGCTTGCTGCTGAGCGGGTGACACATGCGTTCGTGACTCCTGCGGCGTTGGCGTCGGTGGATCCGGTGGGGTTGGAGTCGGTGGAGGTTGTTGCTACCGGTGGTGATGTGTGTGCGCCGGAGTTGGTGGCGAGGTGGGCTCCTGGTCGTCGGATGTTCAATGCGTACGGTCCGACGGAGGCGACGATTTTCTCGTCGATTTCGTCGGCGTTGGTGGTGGGGGAGTCGGTCGATATCGGTTCGCCGACGATCGGTTTCGCTGAGGTGGTGTTGGATGCGCGGTTGAATCCGGTGCCTGTGGGTGTGGTGGGTGAGTTGTATCTGGCGGGTCCGGCGTTGGCGCGTGGTTATCATGCGCGGTTGGGTTTGACGGCGGAGCGGTTCGTGGCCAATCCGTTCGGTGGTGCGGGTTCGCGGATGTATCGCACCGGTGATGTGGTGCGGTGGAATTCCTCGGGTGCGTTGGAGTATGTGGGGCGTAGCGACTTCCAGGTGAAGGTGCGTGGTTTCCGGATCGAGTTGGGTGAGATCGATTCGGTGTTGGCCGGTGTGTCGGGTGTCGATTTCGTGGTCACTGTCGGTCGTGACAATCAGGCCGGTTCGACGGTGTTGGTCTCGTATGTGTTGCCGGTCGCTGGTAGCAGTGTGGATGCGGCGGCGTTGCGTGAGCATGCCGGTTCGGTGTTGCCGGCGCACATGGTGCCCTCGGCAGTGGTGATGCTCGAGTCGATTCCGTTGACTCCTGCAGGCAAACTCGACCGACGCGCACTACCCGAACCTGA
>NZ_JBMIRQ010000030.1:0-282 GCF_049195265.1 Rhodococcus sp. MALMAid1271
AAGAAAGCCGGCCCGCCCGTCCACGACGATCTCGTCGACCGCCAATTCACCGCACAGGAACGCAACCAGATCTGGCTGACCGACATCACCGAGCACCGTACCGACGAAGGCAAGCTCTACCTCTGCGCCATCAAAGACCTGCACTCGAACAAGATCGTCGGATACTCGATCGACAGCCGTATGAAAGCCTCACTGGCAGTATCTGCACTGCGAAACGCCGTCGATCAACGAGACCCGGACGGCACCATCGTCCACTCCGATCGAGGTAGCCAATTCCGTTCA
>NZ_JBMIRQ010000031.1:0-341 GCF_049195265.1 Rhodococcus sp. MALMAid1271
AACCAGATCCCGCCGTTCACCGCCGGCCAGCCGCTCGACGAGGACGAGGTCCTGCCCCGCCAGAGCGTGGTCGTCGAGGTCGGTGGCCGCCGCGTCGAGGTCTCACTGCCCGGCGAATTCTCCCTCGCCGCCAGCAACGGCGGCGGGCCGGCGGGGGCGGTGCGGCGTAAACCCAAAGCCCGCACCCGCGGCGGTGCCGGAGCCGGAGCCGGGTCCGGTGACGCGGTCACCGCACCCATGCAAGGCACCGTGGTCAAAGTCGCCGTCACCGAAGGCGCCACCGTCGAAGCAGGAGACCTCATCGCCGTCCTCGAAGCGATGAAAATGGAAAACCCCGTCAA
>NZ_JBMIRQ010000037.1:0-44908 GCF_049195265.1 Rhodococcus sp. MALMAid1271
CCTCCAGGTACGCAAAAGGCGCACGACGGGAAAGCGCTAGAGCATGCAGGACACGCAGCCCTCGACCTCGGTGCCCTCGAGAGCCATCTGCCGCAGACGGATGTAGTACAGCGTCTTGATGCCCTTGCGCCATGCGTAGATCTGCGCGCGGTTGATGTCGCGAGTGGTGGCGGTGTCCTTGAAGAACAGGGTCAACGAAAGACCCTGATCGACGTGTTGCGTTGCAGCAGCGTAGGTGTCGATGATCTTCTCGTAACCGATCTCGTATGCGTCCTGGTAGTAGTCCAGGTTGTCGTTGTCGAGATACGGTGCCGGGTAGTAGACGCGGCCGATCTTGCCTTCCTTGCGAATCTCGATCTTCGACGCCACCGGGTGGATCGACGAGGTGGAGTTGTTGATGTACGAGATCGAACCCGTCGGTGGCACGGCCTGCAGGTTCTGGTTGTAGATGCCGTGCTCTTGCACCGAGGCCTTCAACGCAGTCCAGTCGGCCTGTGTCGGGATGGCGACGCCGGAATCGGCGAACAGCTTGGCCACCTTGGGTGTTGCCGGCTCCCAGACCTGATCGATGTACTTGTCGAAGAACTCACCCGATGCGTACTTGGAGTCGGGGAAGCCCTTGAAGTACTGACCGCGCGCCTTCGCCAGCTGGTTCGATGCCTGGATCGCGTGGAACACGACGGTGTAGAAGTAGATGTTCGTGAAGTCGATGCCCTCGGTCGATCCGTAGTGAATACGCTCGCGCGCGAGGTAGCCGTGCAGGTTCATCTGCCCCAGGCCGATCGCGTGAGAATCGTTGTTGCCCTGCTCGATCGACGGCACAGAGAAGATGTGGGTCTGATCCGAGACCGCAGTCAGACCACGGATGGCCACCGCGATGGTCTTACCGAAATCGGGCGAGTCCATCGTTTTGGCGATGTTGAGCGAGCCCAGGTTGCACGAGATGTCCTTGCCGACATGGCTGTACGAGAGATCGTCGTTGAACGTCGACGGCGTCGAGACCTGAAGGATCTCCGAGCACAGGTTCGAGTGAGTGATCTTGCCCTTCACCGGGTTCGCGCGATTGACGGTGTCCTCGTACATGATGTACGGATAGCCGGACTCGAATTGCAGTTCGGCCAGAGTCTGGAAGAACTCGCGCGACTTGATCTTGGTCTTGCGGATCCGCTTGTCGTCGACCATCTCGTAGTACTTCTCGGAGACGTTGATGTCTGCGAACGGCACGCCGTAGATGCGCTCGACGTCGTACGGCGAGAACAGGTACATGTCCTCGTTCTTCTTGGCCAGCTCGAACGTGATGTCCGGGATGACGATCCCGAGCGAGAGCGTCTTGATGCGGATCTTCTCGTCCGCGTTCTCACGCTTGGTGTCGAGGAACTTGTAGACGTCGGGGTGGTGCGCGTGCAGGTACACCGCGCCCGCACCTTGACGGGCACCGAGCTGGTTGGCGTACGAGAACGAATCCTCGAGCAACTTCATGATCGGGATGACACCCGAGGACTGGTTCTCGATGCGCTTGATCGGAGCCCCGGATTCGCGAATGTTGCTCAGCAACAGTGCAACTCCGCCGCCGCGCTTGGACAGCTGCAGCGCGGAGTTGATCGACCGACCGATGGACTCCATGTTGTCCTCGATACGCAGCAGGAAGCAGGACACGGGCTCGCCGCGCTGCTTCTTACCGGAGTTGAGGAAGGTGGGCGTCGCGGGTTGGAACCGGCCGGCGATGATCTCGTCGACGAGATCGGTGGCCAGCGCCTCGTCTCCGGCCGCGAGCGTCAGGGCCACCATGCAGACGCGGTCCTCGAAGCGCTCGAGGTAACGCTTGCCGTCGAATGTCTTGAGCGTGTAGGAGGTGTAGTACTTGAACGCACCGAGGAAGGTGGGGAATCGAAACTTCTTCGAGTACGCGTGGTTGATCAGGAACTTGACGAACTCGCGCGAGTACTGATCCAGCACCTCGGGTTCGTAGTAGTTCTCCTCGACGAGGTAGTCGAGCTTCTCGTCCAGATCGTGGAAGAACACGGTGTTCTGGTTGACGTGCTGCAGGAAGTACTGATTGGCAGCCTCGCGATCCTTCTCGAACTGGATCTCGCCGTTGGGGCCGTAGAGGTTGAGCATCGCATTGAGCGCGTGGTAATCCATGTCGCCGCCGCCGTGGACGGTGGGCGCTGGTGCTGCGTCGGTGATGGTCGGTGCCACGGCGAGTGCTCCTAATGTTGCGTGGTGGGCTAGTGAGTGTGGGCGGCGCGACGAACCTCGCGCTCCCAGAAGTCTTCGAGTCCCTCGCGAACCCGAAGAACGTCCTCCGGGGTACCCATCAACTCGAACCGGTACAGGTACGGGACTGCACATTTCTGCGAGATGACATGTCCCGCGAAACAGAACGAATCACCGAAGTTGGTGTTTCCGGCAGCGATGACCGCTCGAATCAACGACCGATTGTGCTTGTCGTTGAGAAACTTGATCACGCGCTTGGGGACGTAGTTGGTGTCGCGCCCGGTGTAGGTGACCCCTCCCCCGTACGTCGGCACGATGAGAACGTAGGGGGAATCGACACGGAACGTGCCTTCCGGATCACGGAGCGGAATTCGTGTTGCAGGAATGTCCAGTTTCGAGACGAAGCGATGCGTGTTCTCCGAAGCGCTGGAGAAGTACACCAGTGAGTTGGAGGATCGCGGTTCCACGCTCACCGCTCACTTTCTCGCTCTGTTCAAGCGGCGTTCACGGCGAGGGCCTTGATGCGATCCGGGCGGAATCCGGACCAGTGATCCTCACCGGCGACGACGACGGGAGCCTGTAGGTAGCCGAGAGCCATGACGTAGTCGCGGGCCTCGGGGTCCTGGGAGATGTCGACGACGGAGTACTCGATTCCCGCCTTGTCGAGAGCGCGGTAGGTGGCATTGCACTGAACACAGGCAGGCTTGGTGTAAACGGTGATGCTCATGGGTGTCCCTCTTTCCCTTGTCGCCATCGGATGCACCGATGGCGACCGATGTGCTCTGCGTGTGGCACCGAGAACATCCCCCACTCAGGGCGACTTCGACCTGCTCGAACCCGCATTCTCAGGCTCTTCGAGTTGTGGCCTCTCGGTCGGACAAACACTACACCTTGTGTCCGACATCTGCCTACAACACGACATGTTGCGAACAACATTCATGGTATTCGCTGGTCACAGGGTTGCTCACGGGAAAAAATCGCGTCAGTTCGGCGTGTCGTACGTCACAGTCGAGGCATGTTGTCCATCACAACGAGAGTCGACGCACATAGTGACGATCGTCATCGCGGTGAACCGTGCACGACGAGGGCCCCCGGATCATATCCGGGGGCCCTCGTCGTCGATGACGTTCGCGTCAGCGCTGCCGGGCCTTGAACCGCGGCTCCTTCTTGTTGATCACGAACACCGTGCCGCGGCGACGAACCACCTGCGCGCCGGGCTTGTTCTTGAGCGATTTCAGAGAATTTCTCACCTTCATGAGCCGAGACTACATGAAAACGATTCCCGATACCATTTAGGCGTCAGGCGCTGACGAGTTCATTCGAGGCCTTGACCAACTCGGCCACCACATGGCCGATTTCTCCGGACACCTCGGCGTTCTCGCGCGGGTGAGCCGAACCGAATTTGTCGCCGGTGCCGCCGATGGAGAGCTGTACGTCCTCGAGCACCGATCCACCGGCGATACGGACCGCTTTGCTCGCGTCCTCGTGTGCCCACTTGGCCCCGTTGCCACTCGGCGATGCGCTGATGACGACGACCGGCTTGCCGACCATCGCGCCGGCTCCGTAAGGACGCGAGAGCCAGTCGATGGCGTTCTTCAAGACGGCAGGAATGGTGCCGTTGTATTCGGGCGTGACCAACAGCAGGGCCGACGCCTTCTCGGCCGCTGCGCGCAGATCGAGCGCGGCGGCGGGGACGGCCCCCTCCACGTCGACATCCTCGTTGTAGAAGGGGACATCTCCCAGACCGTCGTACACCACGACCTCGGCACCGGAGGGTGCCACGGTGACGGCGGTCTCGGCGATCTGCCTGTTCATCGATTCGGCACGCAAGCTGCCGACGAGAACGAGTACCTGAGCGTCTGACATGAGATCTTCCTTCGAAAGTTCGGATGACGTGATCGTCTGATCGATTCTAACCATGAAAACGGACTGTGGTCCATTTATGTTCCCGCCGGGGTAAGCTGATCACTGTGACCCGCCCCATGCTGCCCATTGCGGGTGAAGACACCGAGCGATGCGACGCAGCACGCAACCGCCGCCTGCTGCTCGATGCCGCAACGGATCTGGTGGCGACCATCGGGGCCGACGCCATCACCATGGACGCGGTGGCGCACCGGGCCGGCGTGGGCAAGGGCACAGTGTTTCGCCGCTTCGGCAACCGGGCCGGGCTGATGCGAGCCTTGCTCGACCACACCGAGCAGAAGTTGCAACACGCCTTCATGTTCGGCGACCCGCCACTGGGCCCCGGTGCCGATCCGGTCGACCGGCTCGTCGCCTTCGGACGGGCGCGCCTCGAATTCGTCAGCACCCAGGGTGAAATACTCCGCGCCGCCGAGACATCGGCCGACGGTCGATACTCCGCCCCGGCGCACATGGTGAACTTCACGCACGTGGTCTCGCTGCTCCGCGCCGCCGGCGTGGACGGAGACATCCCGCTGCTCGCACATTGGCTCCTCACACCACTGGAAGCAACGTTGGTGTTGCACCAATACCGCGATCTCGGAATGACCAAGGAGCGGCTGGCCGACGGCTGGGAAGACTTGGTACGCAGAGCAACTCGCGTCGGCTAGCCCCGCGGATCGACAGTCGGATTCACAGTCTCTCGACTGCGACGGCCGCAGCGTGCAGCGCCTCACCGTAGGAACGGCCGTGTCCGGCAGCGTGAATGGCGAGCGGGTGAAGCTGATGCAGTGGGATGCGCTCGCGCCAACCGCCTCGCAGTGACCGAACGTCGTGGTAACCCTCGATGACCGCGTCCAGTCCCGGACATCCGAACAGGGCCAACATCGCCAGATCGGTCTCGCGATGCCCGCCGTGGGCCGCCGGATCGATCAGCACCACGCCCGCCTCGGTCCAGAACACATTGCCGTTCCACAGATCCCCGTGCAGCCGACTCGGCGGTTCGCCATCGTCGAACTCCCCCGCTGCCACCCGTGCGCAGGCCGATTCGACCGTCGACGCCTCCGCCGCAGTGACGTTCCCGGCATCGACAGCGATGCGCAGAAAAGGCAGGACTCGTTCTGCTGCGTAGAAGGCTCCCCACGTGCGATGCACCGTGCTGCTCATGGGACGGGAGCCGATGAACAGTTGCCCGGGGAACGGTGTCCCGTCGGAGCCTGTCGGCGGGGCACCGAAACCGAGCGCTCCCGCAGCGTGCACGCCTGCCAGCTCTCGCCCGAATCTCTCGGCGGCGGAGCGCGTGGGACGGGCCGCAACCAGGCGTTCGAGCTCGATGTACGTCGGTCCGAGCCCGAGCACCCGCACGACCGGCGCACCTGCCTCGCCGAGCCAGCGCAGCCCGGTCGCCTCGGCCGCGAAGAAGTCCGGATGCGCGTCGGGGTCACGTTTGACGAAGATGTCGGAGGGTGCGCTCACGAACACCGACACTACGCACGGCGCGGGTGCGGGCGGCTCCCGTGCACCCGTCATTAGGATGACGTGATGGGACTCATCAACTCGGAACTGCGGACCGGAATCATGCGCGAGCTGGCTGTGCAGTCGACCATCGACCCGGTCACGGAGGTCCGCCGGCGGGTGGATTTCCTCAAGGACTATCTGACGTCGACGCCGGCCTCCGGATATGTGCTCGGGATCAGCGGCGGACAGGACAGCACACTCACCGGCAAGCTCTGTCAGCAGGCCGCAGCGGAGCTGCGGGCCGACGGTCACGAGGCCGAGTTCGTTGCCGTTCGACTCCCCTACGGCGTGCAGGCCGACGAGGACGATGCGGCCATCGCACTGCGGTTCATCGAACCGGACCGGACGGTCACCGTGAACATCAAGGAAGCGGCCGATGCCGCCGCAGCTGCGACGGCAGACGCGTTGGGCACCGCTGAGGTGCGCGATTTCGTGCGCGGGAACGTCAAGGCCCGGCAGCGAATGGTTGCGCAGTACGCCATCGCAGGCGAGCTCGGCTACGTCGTCGTCGGTACCGACCATGCCGCCGAGGCGCTCACCGGCTTCTTCACCAAATTCGGCGACGGCGGCGTCGACCTGACGCCGCTGACGGGCTTGAGCAAGCGGCAAGGAGCCGCTCTGCTGCGCGAGCTCGGCGCACCGGAGAGCACGTGGCGAAAGGTCCCCACCGCCGATCTCGAAGACGATCGCCCGGCTCTACCGGACGAGGAGGCGCTCGGTGTGACATACGAGCAGATCGACGACTACCTCGAAGGCAGAGAGGTCGCCGACGAGGTGGCCGAGAAGCTGGAGAAGATGTTCATGGCGACCCGTCACAAGCGCGCGGTACCGGTGACGCCGTTCGACGATTGGTGGAAGACCGGCCGCTGAGCGCTGCGGCAGGTGGCTGAACCGAGCGCAGGTCAGCCACCTGCGAACGGCGGCAGGACATCCACTCTGCTGCCGATCGCACGATCGAGATCGCGGGTGAGATCGTCACCGACGAGATACGCCGATACTCGCAGGATCGGCTCCATCGGCGCACCGTGACGCGATCGGATCTCGTCCCGCAGATCCTTCAGAGTTGCCCCGGAAGGCACGGTGATGTACTCGCAGTCGCAGCCCGAGGCATCCACCGCGGCGGCGAAATAGCGCACCTCGACACGGGTCGACGGCACGGCATCGCTCGTCGACTGCAGATCACCCACCGATTGCCCCCATACTGCGAGCGGGCGGAACGAAGCCCTCGGCGTCGATGCCGTGGCCCGCCCACTTGTTCCACATCGCTCCGCGCCACACGTCGGCCAACTCGTCATCGGTGGCACCGCCGCGAAGTGCTGCGCGCAGATCGGTCTCGTCGTCACTGAACAGGCACGACCGAATGGTCCCTTCGGCGGTGACCCTCGTTCGGTCGCAGTCCCCGCAGAACGAGCGCGTCACCGACGCGATGATGCCGACTGTGGCGTCCGTACCGTCGACGCTCCACTCCTCGGCGGGCGCGGACGGATCCGCGCGACCCACGGAGCGCAACTCGAACGCCGTCGACAACTCGTCGATCAGAGTCTGGGCGTCGATCATGTTGTTGCGGGCCCATTCGTGATCCGCGTCGAGCGGCATCTGCTCGATGAAGCGAAGCGCCACCCCTTCGTCGAGACACCACCGCAGCAGATCGACTGCCCCGGACAACGTGTCGTGCATCAGAACTGCGTTCACCTTGACCGGCCCGATGCCTGCTCGCTTGGCTGCTCGGATGCCTGCGAGCACCGAGGGCAACCGGTCTCGACGGGTCAATCGCGCGAAATCCGCCCGGTCGACCGAATCCAGAGAGACGTTGACCCGGGTCAACCCGGCGTCGGCCAGGGAGCTCGCCCGATGCTCGAGTCCGACCGCGTTGGTCGTCATCGACAGTGGCACGCCTGCCGCCGCATCGGAGCACAACCGCAGGATCTCGTCCAGGTCGCGGCGCATGAGCGGCTCGCCTCCGGTGAAACGCACGTCGCGGATACCCAGCAGACGCACCGACACCGAGACCACGCGGGCAATTTCGGCAGGGGTGAGAAGGTTCGCTGCAGGAATTGCCGGAAGACCCTCCTCCGGCATGCAGTAGGTGCAGCGAAGCGAACACTTCTCGGTGATGGAGATACGTAGATCTCGTGCGACGCGCCCGAAGCGGTCGATCAGATGGGGTACGTCCGGTCGATCCTCCACGGAATTCGCCTGCCCGGGCGAACTGCCGCGCGCAGTTCCCCCGATCACCGGGATTCCGAGCGAGGTGACACTGTCCACCGTCACCTCGTACCTCGCCTTCGTCGATCTCGATCACGCCTGCCGTGAACCTGTCTACCCAGTATGCCGCAGCCCACACTCGACGGTCTGATCGGCGTGCTTAGGATGGTCACCCATGACGGCTCAGCACACCTGCGCGATCACCGGACCTGCGCAGTGAGCGCCACTTCCGTCGAGGAGCACGCCGCGGCCGTCGAGGCTCTGCTCGCGGCACTGGCGACCAGACCTGCGCAGCGCATTCCGCTGGCCGAGGCACTGGGTCGAGTCTGCTTCGAGGACGTACGTTCGCCGGTCGATCTGCCCCTGTTCCGCAATTCGCAGATGGACGGTTACGCAGTCGATTCACGTTCGGTGAGCACGACTCCGGTGACTCTCCCGGTCTCGACCGTCATCGCGGCGGGGCCGGCGGCATCGGCCGTGCTGGCCTCGGGTAGCGCGGCGAAGATCATGACCGGCGCACCGATTCCCGAGGGAGCCGACGCCATCGTCCCCGTCGAGGACACCACGGTGACCACCGAGGGCTCGGTGACGATCGAACGAGGCCGCGCCCCAGGTGAATTCGTTCGCGAACAGGGCAGCGACGTTCGCATCGGAACAGTGCTGGTCGAGGCGGGTCGAGTGCTCGAACCCCGGCACATCTCGGTGCTCGCGGCCGTCGGCTACGCCGAGGTCGACGTCCGCTCACGCCCGCGAGTGGCTGTGGTGACCACCGGTGCAGAACTCGTCGATGCCGGATCGACGCTCACCCCCGGCCAGATCTACGACTCGAACGGCATCACTCTGGCCGCGCATCTGCGAGCCAGTGGTGCCGAGGTGGTCATGGTCGCGCGCAGCTCGGACGATCCGAGCCGATTTCGACAGGTTCTCGACGAGGCAACACAGTCGGCGGAGCTGATCATCACCTCCGGCGGAGTCTCGATGGGCGACTTCGAGGTGGTCAAGGACGTGCTGCGCCCACTGGGCGGCACCTTCGGTTCGGTCCGCATGCAACCGGGCGGGCCGCAGGGCATGACGATGTTCGACGGCGTTCCTGTCCTCAGCTTCCCCGGCAACCCCGTCAGCACGGTTGTCTCGTACATCATGTTCGCGCGCAACATCGTTCGCAGGGCCGCAGGCCTACCTCCGATATCGTCCGGTACGGCGCTGCTGCACGACGCGATCGTGTCCCCTCCGGGCAGACGACAGTTGCTGCGCGGCAGGCTACGCGACGACGGACGAGTCGAGCTCGTGGCGGGCCCGGGCTCTCATTTGGTCGCTGCACTGGCCTGGGCCGATGTTCTGATCGACATCGACTCCGAGACAACCGAACTCGCGGCGGGATCCAACGTGGAAGTATGGCCACTGTGACCACCGATGCCTCGCACTCCCACCTGTCCCATCTCGACGATCAGGGCCGCGCTCGCATGGTCGATGTTGCACACAAGAAGCAGACCTCCCGAACGGCCGTCGCTGCCGGGGAGTTCGTCACCACCGCCGAGGTCATCGCGCTCGTGCGCGCAGACGATATGCCCAAGGCCGATGTCCTGGCCACAGCGCGCATCGCGGGCATCTCGGCGGCGAAGCGAACCTCGGAGCTGATTCCTCTGTGTCATCAGCTTGCGCTCTCCTCGGTGAAGATCTCGTTCGGATTCACCGACTCGACCATCACGGTCGAGGCCACAGCGCGCACCACCGGCCGCACCGGAGTGGAGATGGAGGCACTGACGGCCGTCGCGGTGGCCGGGCTGACCTTGCACGACATGGTCAAGGCAGTCGACCCTGCCGCAACGATGAACGGCGTTCGGCTGATCACCAAGGACGGCGGCAAACACGGCCATTGGCAGCGCGATCAGGAGCAGGGCTTCGCTCCTGAGTCGGCCGCACCGAGGGCGGAGTCGGCACGATCGGCAACGGTGTTGGTGGCTTCCACCGGTGGCGCGCGGGGAACACGACCGGACACCACCGGCCCGGCGATCGCCGGCTGGTTGACCGATCGAGGCTTCACCGTGCGGGGGCCGCTGGTGTACGCCGATGCCGATATCGCGGCCGGACTGCAGGACTCGCTACGCGGGGAACCGTCGTTGATCATCAGCACCGGAGGCACCGGAGTCTCCCCGACCGACGCGACGCCGGAGGCCACGGCAGCGCTCCTCGATACGGACATGCCCGGAATCGCCGACGCGATCCGGACCCGCGGAACATCTGCGACGCCGCACGCGGTGCTCAGCCGAGGTGTGTCGGGGCTGATCGGACGCACGCTGATCGTCAATCTGCCGGGTTCGCCCGGCGGCGTCAAGGACGGTCTCGCCGTACTCGATCCATTGCTGGACCATGTGTTGGCCCAGATCGCCGGAGGAGGACCCCACGATGAGTGAGCTCGTTGCACGAATTTCCAGTGAACCACTCAGTAGCGCCGAAGTAGAAGCGGCAGTGCAGGATTCACGTCACGGCGCGGTTGTGCTGTTCAGCGGGATCGTGCGTGATCACGACGAGGGCCACGCCGTCGAGACCCTCGAATACCGCGCCCACCCCGACGCGGAGCGCTTCTTGAGCCGATGCTGCGCGGAGGTCTCGGCCGAGACCGGTCTCACCGTGGCGGCGGTACACCGTGTCGGCGACCTGCGGGTCGGCGATCTCGCCCTCGTCGCTGCCGTCGGTTCGGCTCACCGCGCCGAGGCCTTCGCGGCCTGCGCCCGTCTGGTCGAGCGCATCAAGGCCGAGGTTCCGATCTGGAAGCGGCAGGGATTCGAGGGCGGACGTACCGAGTGGGTCGGACTGTAGGAGCTACGCCGTGTCGAGGTAGCGATGGACCGGGAGCATCGACGAGGCATCGCAGCGCTCGGCCGGTTCCCGCACGCAGGCCCGCAGCCGTTTCTCCACTACCGATGTGTCGAGTTCGGTACCGATCAGCACCAGCGAGGTCTGTTCGGTCTCACCCCTCGACCACGACGTCGCTTCGAGCCGAATGTGGCGGCCCACGGTATGGACGATGAATTTCTGCATGTAGCCCGGTATCGCGAAGTACACGACACCTTTGATGCGGTAGAGATTTCCCGAGGGATTCTCCAGGAACTCGATCAACCGTCGCGGTTCGATCGGATCTGTGGTCACGAACTCGGTGTGCGAGTACTGCGCGTGTAGGTGGTGGTCGCAGTCGTGGTGTTCGTCGTCATGCTCGGAATGCTGCTGACGGAGGAGCTCGTCGAGTGACAATTGCACGGCGATCGTCGACTCGACAGCACGATCCTCACGACGGTCGAACAGCAACAGTGGGTCCACCCGACCGAAGGCGACCGGTACGACGGGCACCTCACCTACAACGCCGCGCACCGTGGACTCGAGTTCGGAGCGTTCGGATGCCGAGACGGCGTCGGACTTGTTCAACACCACGAGGTCGGCCAACTGCAGGTGCTGGTCGATTTCGGGGTGCAGTACACGGGTCTGTGGGAACTCCACGGCGTCGACCACTCCGACGAGCCCGCCGTAGACGATGAACTCGTTCTCGCTGCCGCGCACCATTCGAATCAGGTTGCGGGGTTCGGCCAGCCCACTTGCCTCCACCACGATCACGTCGATGCTCGAACGCCGATGTGCGAGCGCATCGAACATCGCATCCATGTCGTCGAGATCGACCGCGCAGCAGATGCATCCGTTGCCGAGCGAGATCATCGAATCGACCTGCCCTGCCACCAGCATGGAATCGATGTTGATGGCCCCGAAGTCGTTCACCACGACGCCGATTCGAATCCCGGCGTCGTTGCGCAGCAGGTGATTGAGCAGAGTCGTCTTCCCGGCGCCGAGGAAGCCCGCGATGATCACCACCGGGATTCGTCGACGCGTCACGGCGTCCGAGCCTACCGGTCGGCGAGCATCTGCTTCAGCAGGCCTTGCGCGAAGTTCGACACACTGGCGACGTTGTCCTGGGTCACCAGCGAGGCCAAACCGTCGACCCCGAAGGAGTCGATGTACGGAGAGACGCTCTCGAGCAATCGCGACAACGCACTACGGCCCTCGACGGCAGTCCCCGCTCCTGTGGGCGAGGATGTCGCCGGTGCCGGGGTGTCGGTGCTCGTCGTACCGGCCGGTGCAGCTGCCGGGCTCGCTGCGGTCGTAGCGGACGTCTCGGCACCGAGCAGGTAATCGATGATCCCGGTCGATATCGCGATCGCGTGCTCGAGCTGGCCTTCCGAGCTTTCCAGAAGTGCCGCATCGTCCGGGTTCGATCCGTTGCCCATTTCCACGAAGACGAGGGGCACCGTGGTCAACGCCGGGCCGGCGACATCGGATCGCTCCTGAATTCCGTCGTCGACGCCTGCGTAGTTGGCCGGATCGAATCCGGCACGCACGTACGAATCTCGCATCAGCTTCGAAGCCGTGCGCCCACCTCCGGACTGGGCTGCATCGGCCGCCGCGTTCGGAATCGGTAGCGTCGGAACGATCAGATGAAATCCGTGCTTACCGGTATCGGTTGTGGTGCTCGTGGAATCCGCGTGGATGCTCACGGCGAGATCGGCCCCGGACTCGCTCGCAGCGCGTGCTCTGTCGTCGACGCATCCGCCCCACCCGGTGTCGTCCGCTCGGCTCGTCTTCACCGTCGCACCCAGACTTTCCAGGCTGGATCGAACCAGTTCACTGACTTTCCAGTTGATGGTGTGCTCGGGCACGCCGTCCAGTGTGGTCATGCCGGTGGTCTGACAGTCCTTGGTTCCGCCGCGGCCATCGTCGACCTGACGCTGCAGATTCTCCGAATGCCCGGTGCCTTGGTGGCCGGGGTCGAGAAAGACGGTCTTACCCGACAATTCGCTTCCGGCCGCGGCCGATGGACTATCCGTGGCAGGTGCCGCCCCGGCCGGTGCGGATACCAGGATGCCCGCGCCGAGAATTCCGGCACACATCAGTGCTGTCGTTGCAGACCTGGAGATTCGTGCTGATTTCATACAGTCCTTTGGCACCCCGTGACGCTGGCGGGCGCTACTCCCCTCTCGACCCTCGTATGCCACTGATCGGACGTGTCACCGAACTCACGGGACATCAGACGTCACAGCAGACACTTGCGCCTCAAGTGAAGCAGAGATTGCAGATCGAACGCAGCGGTCCATCTTTCGTTAGCGAAACGACTGCGTTTCGTAACCGGTTCGTTGCCGAACAGCGTCGGTAATCCCATCGAAAACGAACCAGCGTCAGGACGGCAAAAGAAATGCAAACCGGTCAGTTCGTCCGTCCATTCGAGAAAAGACAAGTATCCCGACGCGTCGATTGCTACTCGCGCACAACTCTCCGGATTCGGTGAACGATCGATCCGATTCCGCGGCAATTCTGCGAATCGAGTAACAATCCCCCGGCCTGCATGGATAAACACTTTGTCGGGCCGTATAGTCGGGTCCGTTCGATCTGGACATCCCCGCATCATTCCCTGCATCATTGGAGAGTTTCAGCATGGCCAGAAAAGTCTATGTGCAACTAGTCGACGACATCGACGAAAAACCGATCGAATCCGGTGGCGAACACATAACCTATTCGGTCAACGGAGTCAGCTACGAAATCGACCTGAGCGACAAGAACGCCAAGGAGTTTCACCGCAAGCTCGACTATTACATCGAACACTCCACCAAGCTCGGTGGAAAGCGGACGAAGAAGTCGGGTGCCTCGGCGGCCGGCGCAAAGCGCGACGCGAATCAGACCAAGGCCATCAGAGAATGGGCGAAGGCGAACGGCCACACCATTTCCGCGCGCGGGCGAATCCCCGCAGAGGTGGAGCAGGCTTTCGACGCGGCGCACTGACGCGTAGACACAGACGCTACAACGAAAAAAGCGCCGCTCGAGAGCGGCGCTTTTTTCGTGACTTCCACGGATGGTCGACCACGCAGATCAATTCGGTCGAGCCAGTCCATCGGTGGAGCTTGAACATCGGTGGAGCTCTTACATCGGTGGAGCTAAGGGGACTCGAACCCCTGACCCCCACACTGCCAGTGTGGTGCGCTACCAGCTGCGCCATAGCCCCGAGTTACTGCATGCTCCCGCTCATGCGGTTGCTCGAACGAAGTTACACCATCGGTCGCAGCAGCAACAAATCACCTGGTGCGGACGGTTCGAAGACCTCGCGACCGACCGCACCTGCCCGGGTTCTCAGTTGATGTTCGCCAACCACTCCGAGTCACCCAATGCGTCGATCACCTGACCATCCACCAGCACCCCCGGCGTCCCACGCGCACCCGACGCCGCCAGCGCCTCACGTCCGGTGTTCGAGTCCGCTATCGCAGCATCACGCTGCGCGCCGCTGACGATGCACTCCTCCGTCGGATCGCCTGCGCCGTTCGTTCGAGCGAGATCGGCGAGATCTGCGTCACTTCGGTCGGAGTCACCGCCTTCCTCGGGGCGAAATTCCGGGTCGAACAATCCGGCGTGAAAAGCCGAGTACACGCGCGCATTCTCCGATGCCGCCACGCAGTGCGACGCTGCGACAGCACGCGTCGAATAATCACCCGAAGCCGACCGCCCGTCCAGAAAGTTGACCAGGTGGTAATTCACCCCGACAACACCGTCGTCAATTTTCTGAGCCAACTCCTGACCGTGTTTCACTTCCAGATCTCCGCAGAAGGGGCACATCGGGTCCTCGAACACATCGATCACATGTTGCGCTCCTGGACGCGCCAACTGGACCACGCCGTCACCCGGTAAGGACAATTCGACCTCGGGGTTCTTCACGGTCCCGTAGCCGTCGTTGCGGGGCGCGTCGGATCCGCTCTGCCAGCGGATTGCGACCACGATGACGACCACCACCACCAGAAACGCGATGCCGCCCAATACATAGGTCACCGTGTTCGATGTGGCCTGCGGCGTATGTTTCGTGCTCGATATCTTCTTCTGGCTCACACAGCGAATACTACGGTCGCCGCCGTCAGGTGCGCTCGCGCTCGAGGGTGTCCGGAACACGTGACCACCACAACCCGGCCAGCAGAAGCAGTGCCCCCGTGACAGCGAAGGCCGGTCCGAACGAGGACTTCTCCACGATCAACCCCGCCATGATCGGGCCGATGACCGCGCCGACATCGGAGGCCATCTGGAAGACAGCCAATACCGGCCCGCCCCGCGCAGTCGATCCGATCACATCGGCAACCGATGCCTGCTGCGCAGGACTCATCAACCCCGATCCGATTCCGGCGATCAATGTCACAGCAAGAAAGAGCACTGGATCGTGGACGTATCCCATCACCACGGTTCCCAGACCGCACACGGCCAAACCGCCGACCACGAACGGCTTGCGCCCGCGCACATCGGACAACCGACCGGCGCTGGTGAGCACAATTGCATTACCGACCGCGAATACCGTCAGCGCAATACCGACGAACACTTCGGATTGTTGCATCGCTTCGACGACGAACAACGGGACCAGCGCTACTCGAACGCCGAACACCGCCCACCCGTTGGCGAAGTTCGACGCCAATGCGGCTCGATAAGTCGGAATACGCAGCCCGGACCGCAGGGACATCGTCGGCGGGGCCGATCCCTTCTCCGGCCGGACGAGATCGGAATTACCCAGGGTGAAGTACACGACAGCAGCGGCGATCACGAGGGCGATTGCGTAGATGACGAACGGTACCCGCAGACCGAACCCGACCAGCGCGCCGCCGACCAGCGGACCACCGATGGTTCCCAGTAGAAACGCGGTGGCGTAGAGACCGGATATGCGGCCCCTGCTCGTGGGTGGACTGATTCTGATCAGCAATCCCAGGGCCGACACCGAGAACATCGTCGACCCGATTCCGCCGAGCCCGCGAAACACCAGCAGCTGCCAGTACGTCTGGGCCAGAGCGCATGCACCGGTGGACGCCGCGACGATCAGCAGTCCGATCAGATACACCGGCCGTTCACCGAGCTTCTGTACCAAAGATCCGCTCACCGGTGCGAACAACAACCGCATCAACGCGAAAGCACTGATCACGGCAGACGCGGCCGCCACTCCCACCCCGAATTCACGGGCGAACTGCGGCAGAGCAGGAGCGACGATGCCGAATCCGAGGGCGATGACGAACGCCGCCGACACCAACACCCAGATCTCGGGTGGTAGAGCGTTCCCTGACTTCGGTGTCGGCTCGGAGCTCGAACTGTCGTGATCGGGTGTCGGAGTATCGGTCACGAGCTCTCGAGCGCAGAAGACACCAGAGCACGCGCCGCATCCTGCACCTCGGCGAGGTGCTCCGCACCGTGGAACGATTCCGCGTAGATCTTGTACACGTCCTCGGTTCCGGACGGCCGAGCCGCGAACCAGGCGCTGTCCGTGGTCACCTTCAGCCCGCCGAGCGCGGCTCCGTTTCCGGGGGCCTCGGTCAGCGTCGCCGTGATCGATTCGCCGGCCAACTCGGTGGCGGTGATCTGATCGGGCGACAACTTCGCCAGCACCGCCTTCTGCTCGCGAGTCGCGGGTGCGTCGACCCGGGCGTACGAGGGATCGCCGAACCTCGCGGTGAACTCCGCGTAGCGCTGCGACGGCGTCGATCCGGTGACGGCGGTGATCTCGGACGCGAGCAACGCGAGGATGATGCCGTCTTTGTCGGTGGTCCATACTCGGCCGTCGTGCCTGAGGAACGACGCCCCGGCACTTTCCTCACCGCCGAATCCGAGCTCACCGGCGAGCAACCCCGGCACGAACCACTTGAATCCGACCGGTACCTCGAGCAGTCGGCGGCCGAGACCTGCGACGACGCGGTCGATCATCGACGAGCTCACCAGAGTCTTGCCCACCGCCGCCGTCGGAGACCACCGCGGGCGATGAGTGAACAAGTACTCGATGGCAACCGCGAGGTAGTGATTCGGGTTCATCAACCCACCGTCCGGGGTGACGATGCCGTGGCGATCGGAGTCGGCATCGTTACCGGTCGAGATGTCGAATCGATCGCGCGCAGCGATGAGCGAGGCCATGGCGTTCGGCGACGAGCAGTCCATCCTGATCTTGCCGTCCGTATCGAGCGTCATGAAACGGAACGTGCCGTCCACCAAAGGGTTGACCACGGTCAGATCCAGATTGTGCCGCTCGGCGATGGCATCCCAGTAGTCGACACTTGCGCCCCCCAACGGATCGGCACCGATCCGCACGCCGGCCGCGCGGACGGCATCGATATCGAGGACGTTCGGTAGGTCGTCGACGTATGTGCCGAGGAAGTCGTAACGGGACACGCTTCCCGCGAACGCCTGCGCGAGCGTCACCCGCTTGATCCCCGAAATGCCTTCGCGCAGAATCTCATTGGCACGAGAGGCGATCACGGATGTGGCATCGCTGTCCGCTGGGCCGCCGTGCGGCGGATTGTATTTGAATCCGCCGTCTCGCGGCGGATTGTGCGATGGCGTCACCACGATGCCGTCGGCCTTCGCTGCCGGTCCGGACTCGTTGTAACGCAGGATCGCATGGCTGACGGCCGGGGTGGGTGTGTACCGATCTCCGGAATCGACGAGTACGTCGACGTCGTTGGCAGCCAACACCTCCAGAGCCGTCGTCCACGCCGGCTCGGACAACGCGTGAGTGTCTCGACCGATGAACAACGGCCCGGTGATGCCCTGCGCGGAGCGGTACTCCACGATCGCCTGCGTGCTCGCCACGATATGCGCCTCGTTGAAGGCCGAATCCATGCTCGACCCTCGATGCCCGGACGTACCGAAGACCACCTGCTGACTCGGCTCCGACACATCGGGAACACGCGAGTAGTACGCCGTCACAAGCTGGGAGAGATCCACGAGATCCTCCGGCAACGCGGTGGTTCCAGCCCTGTCGTGCGCCACGATGCGCCTCCTCATGTGTGGACGAACCGAATTCGATCGATGAATCGAACTTCTCGATCAACCCTAACGCTGCCGGCCCATCGACGTTCTACATGCTGCTACGTTTCGGCGGGAGCGGGAAGAAATAGCTCGTTCGCTGCTGGTATTCCCGGTACCCCGGACGCTTTTCCATGCTCCGCTCCAGCAGCCTCGCGCCCGTGGCGAACACCAGAAAATACGTCATCGCAATAGGCGAGAGAAGGGTGAACACCCCGGGCCACGCCGACGCGGACACCAGGAACAAGCCCCACCACACAGCCGAGTCACCGAAGTAGTTCGGGTGCCGAGTCCAGGACCACAATCCCCGATCCATGATCTTGCCCTTGTTCGACGCGTCGGCCTTGAAGGCTTTCAACTGTGCGTCGCCGACTGTCTCGAACGTCCACCCGAGCAGCCAGAGCAGCACACCGACCACGACAACCGGCAGGACCGACCCGTGCGCCACAGCAGAGACCTGCAGCGGCAGGGACACGAACCACAATGCGAGCGCCTGCGTCAGATAGATCTTCCGCAGGGCATAGAGGGTTCGGTTGCCAGGTGCCTTGGACAGCAGTTCGTCGTAGCGCGGATCCTCGCCGTGCCCGCGTGAGCGTTGAAAGACGTGCAGCGCGAGGCGAAGCCCCCACACGGCGACGAGTACGAGCAGCAGTATTCGGCGCCAGCCTTCTCCGGTGCCGGTCACGGCCGAGATCAGCGCGATCAGCACGAAACCGCCGCCCCATGTCACGTCCACCACGTTGTGGCGTCCGATCCGCGCGCCGATGACCGCGGTGACGATCATCAACAGTGCGACTGCGCCGAGGCTCGCCAGCGATACGGTCAGGAAGTCGGACCAGTTCACCGTGCGGACACCCAGTCCGGACGAACCGGTTCCATACCCGACGAGCCCCCGTCCGGACGTACGGAGAGAATCTGGTCGACGCCCATCCTGTTGTCCCGGAATGCCATTGCGCCACCGATCAGATAGAGCCGCCACACGCGAGCGACCTCTTCGCCGACCATTGCCACCACCTCGTCGAAGCGGGCCTCGAAACGCTCGGTCCAGACCTCGACGGTGCGGACGTAGTGCTCTCGCATGGCATGAACGTCGCGCACCTCGAGTCCGGCCTCCTCGATCATCGCGACCGTCCGCCCGACCGGGCGCATGTACATATCGGGGGCGATGAACGACTCGATGAACGCGCCACCGCCGGGATTGTCGCCCTCTTTTCGCGACATCTGCTGAATCAGTACGCGCCCACCCGGCTTGACGTTGGCGTACAGCGCGGCCGTGTAGGTCGGGTAGTTGTCCTCCCCCACATGTTCGCCCATCTCGATCGACGCCACCGCGTCGAACGGCCCGTCCGGGATTTCCCGATAGTCCTGGATTCGAATCTCGACATTGTTCTGTAGCCCTCGATCGGCGATTCGCTTGTCGATGAAGGCTTTCTGCTCGCGCGAGATGGTCACGCCGACGACCTGCGCCCCGTACTCCGCAGCGGCATGCAGACTCAGTGAGCCCCAACCACATCCGACATCGAGAAAACGCTGCCCAGGCTTCCTGTCGAGCCCGATCTTGCGACAGACGAGGTCCAGCTTGTCGCGTTGTGCATCGTCGAGGGTGTAGTCCGGCGAGTCCGAGGTCCAGTACCCCGACGAGTAGGCCATGTGTGAATCGAGCACGAGCTCGTAGAAGTCGTTGGACAGGTCGTAATGGTGACTGATCGCTGCCCGGTCCCGCATCAGCGAGTGCAGTCGGCCTTTCACCACCGCCTGAGACGCAGGCGGCGGCAACGGCCGGCCCAGCACCCCGAGGTCCTTGGCCAGTGCTGCCAACTGCAACAGAGAGCGCGGCTTCGGTCGAACCGCCGAGAGTTCTCGTGCGCGGACCACCGCCCATACGTGGTCGAGGGCTGCTCCTACGTCCCCGGCGATGTCGAGCTCACCGGTGACGTAGGCCTGCGCCGCTCCGAGTTCGCCCGGACTCCAGAGCAATCGGCGCAGAGCATCGGGACTGTGCAGGCTCACATGAGGAGCGCCCGCATCACCGGCGACCGATCCGTCCCAGGCCTGCAAGCGGACCGGCAGTGGGCCGCCGATGAGGGGTTCGATGATGGCGGCAAGTCGAGGTGCCACGCCCACACCGGAGTCGAGCACGGGTTCGGCGAGTGTCGACGATGTCATTTCTCGTCCCTTCGATCGAGCACGATCTGCTGAACATCGAGATACCCGGAACGAAATCCGGCCGCCGAGTAGCAGAGATAGAAATGCCACATGCGGGCGAAAACCTCGTCGAAGCCCAGATCCTCGGCCTCGCTACGGTATTGCGCGAAACGCGCGTCCCACAGATCGAGGGTTCGCGCGTAGTGATCTCCCATGGAGAGCCGCTCCCGAACCCGAAGCGAGGTGTGCTGCTCGGTCACCTCGTCGATGGCCCGCACCGACGGCAGAAATCCACCGGGAAAGATGTATTTGTGCACCCAGGTGTAGGTGTTTCGGGTGGCGAGCATTCGATCGTGCGGCATCGTGATCGCTTGGATGGCAACGCGCCCACCCGGCGCAAGCAGCGAGTCGATCGTCTCGAAGTACGTTCCCCAGTACTGATGCCCGACGGCCTCGATCATCTCGACCGACACGATCGCGTCGTACTCACCGTCGACCAGACGGTAATCCAACAGGTCGATCTGGATCCGGTCGCCGTAACCGGCAGCGGCGCAACGCTTGCGCGCCAATTCCTGCTGTTCGATCGACAGGGTCACCGACCGAACGGTTGCACCTCGTGCAGCTGCGCGGATGGCCAGCTCGCCCCACCCCGTCCCGATCTCGAGCACCCTGGTTCCCGCACCGACGCCTGCGCGGTCGAGTAGCCGGTCTATCTTGCGGCGTTGCGCCTCGGCCAGCTCCTCACTGTCGTGCTCGTTTCTGGGATCGCTGAACAGGGCGCTCGAGTACGTCATCGTCTCGTCGAGGAAGAGCTCGAAGAGATCGTTCGACAGATCGTAGTGACGCGAGATGTTCGATCGCGTGTTCTTCGTCGAATTACGCTCGTTGCGTGGTGGCTTGGGGATGTAGAGCCCGCGCAGTCGCTGCAGGGACTTCGGGATCAGCGAGGCCATTCGCCGCGCGAAGACCTCGAGCACGGCGGTGAGGTCCTCGGCATCCCAATCGCCTGCCATGTACGCCTCACCGAATCCGATGAGCCCACTGTCGCCGACTCGGGCGGCGAATTCGCGTGGCCGATACACGGTCATCAACGGAGCATCCTCGGACCCGCCACCGATCATCGCGCCGTCGGGCATCGAGACTCTGACGGGCAGTCGCGCGACCGCACGACGAAAGAGGAAGTCTGCGACCGGCGCGGCGGCAGCAACTTTGACGCCGCCGGGAACGCGCGCGATCTGGGGCCACACCCGGGGGTCGACGACCGGGCGGGGACCGACAGCGGTCCGATTGTGGACGCTGGACACAGAATTGGGTTTCGACACTGTAGTCATCTGTTGGCCCTTTCCTTCTGTAAGCTTCGTGCCCCCGGAGGGGCAGGCTTGTGCACGATCTTCAGACCACGCGCCCAGAGCCGAATACCCTGCCAGCGAATCTGTACCACCACTCGTAGCGGTGCAAACGGAATCGCCAGTGCTGTGCGAATAATCGACCGGGTCGTCACCTCTCGCCGGTGACCGGTGACGGTTGCCACGAACGGGGGTTGGCCGGTGCGTTCGAGGACGATCGAGAGCCGAAGCGAGGCGTCGGGTTCGGGCAACCGCATGGAGTACTCGCCGTCGACGTCGTTGAACGGCGATACGTAGAACTCTTTCGGCGTGCGCGCCGCACCGCGGTGGTCGGTGTGCAGTAGATACCGGTGTCGTTCACCGTAGGTGTTGTGCACCTCCGCAACGACACAGCGGAGGTCTCCGTTGCGCTCGTGACACCAGTACACACTCAGCGGGTTGAACGTGTGACCGAACACCCGGGCGCTCGCCAGCATCATGACGCGTCCGCCCGCGAGGTCGATGCCGTGTTCTGCCAGAAACGCATCGATGTTCTGCCGAATGGTCGCGGTGGGGTCACCGAGGTGATCGCGCGACTGAAACGACGCCAGGGGGCGAAGCAGCCTGGGCAACTCGGGCAGTGCATCGAGGTCGACGAACCAGCTGTAGCTCTTGTACGAGAACGAGTTTCTGATCGGAGCTCGTCGAACGTGGTCGATTCGGGTGAGATACAGCGCCGCCCCACGGGCACGGGTGGTCGCCAGATTCGGGGTCACAGCCACCTCGCACCTACTCGTCCGGCCGCGCGTGCTCCCGACAGCGCACCGTCCTCATGGAATCCCCAGCCGTGGTAGGCCCCGGCGAAAGCGAGCCTGTCGGTATCCAATTCCGGTAGCCGGCTCTGCGCGGCCACCGATTCCGGGGTGTATTGCGGGTGCTCGTAGGTCATCTCGTCGAGCACGGAATCGGGATCGATGCGATCGGCTCCGCCGAGGGTGACCAGCATTCTGCGGTCGGTATCGGCCAACCGCTGCAGCCTGGTGAGATCGTAGCTGACCAGAACCCGATCGGGCTTGGCGTCACAGGCCGGGAGGTGATAATTCCACGACGCTCGTGCCCTGGTGTTCTTCGGCAACACCGACGAATCGGTGTGCAGTGCGGTGTGATTGACCGAGTACGGCATCGCCCCGAGGACCTCGTGCTCGAGCGCCGTGGGTTCTGCGAGCATCTTCAGCGCGGTACCCGGATGAACGGCGATCACTGCGGCGTCGAACGTGCGTAGGTTGTCTCTGCCGTCACGGATCTGTACCGAGTCCTCGGACCGGTAGACCGCACGCACCGGGGTGTCGGTCAATACTTCGTCGATGTGTCGTGCAACCCGCGACACGTACTCGATGGATCCTCCGGTGACGGTACGCCATGTGGGAGATCCGGTGACGGTGAGCATTCCGTGGTGCCGAAGAAATGTGAACAAGTAGCGCGCCGGGTACGCGAGAGCCGTCTCGGGGTCACACGACCACACTGCCGACACCAGCGGCGTCATGAAATGTGACTCGAAATACGGCGAGAACGAGTGCTCGGTGAGAAACCGACCGAGGGTGATCTCGGAATCCGTGGGGTCGGACCGGTCGAGCAGTTCGGTTGCCAGCCGATGAAAACGCTTGACGTCGAGCAGCATCGAGACGAAACGAGGCCGGAACACCGCTGTGCGTTGCGCGAGGATCCCGCGCATGCCCTGGCCCCCGGAGTACTCGAGGCCACAGCCGTCGCAGCGCACCGACATGCTCATGTCCGAATCCTGTGTCGGCACGTCGAGTTCTGCGAACATTCGAAGCAGGGTCGGATACGTCCGATCGTTGTGCACGATGAACCCGGTGTCGACTCCGACCTTTCCGCCGGGACCGTCCACGTAGTGGGTGTCCGCGTGGCCACCGAGGCGAGAATCGGCCTCGTACAACGTCACCGACGATGTCTTCGACAGTGCGTACGCTGCCGTCAGACCGGCAATTCCGCTTCCTACTACAGCTACCCGACGGCGGCTCACGATTGCCCGCCCGAGCAGGTGGCCGTCGAATCGGAGGCCGAACGATCGTCTCGGCGCTCCAGGGCGTCGGCGATGCCGAGAACCATCTCACGCGTTGTCCGTGACCACATCCGAGGGTTGCGCAGCATGAAATGCCCACCCGGTACCGACAGGTATCGAGCAGCTGCCCCCGCCGACGCGGCCCGCTCCGTCGCGGCGCGCGAGCTTCGCGGATCGGTCCACCGGTCTGCCTTTCCGTGCACGACGAGCAACTCGTGGCGCTCGTCGAACGAGTCTGCCTCGGTGCCCTCGGGCCACCACGGTGCCAAGGCCACCACTCCCACAATTGAAGGGTCCTCGATCAGGGCAGCGGCGGTACGGCCACCCATCGAATGGCCGACGACCACGACGTGAACGTCAGGATGCTCGGTGTGGATTCGGTTCAGAGCCCAACGGGCGTCCTCGACGGGGGTCCGCTCCGGAGCGTTCCAACCACGGAACCGATATTGCAGTTGCTGAACCGAGATGCCGCGGCCCCGTCCGGCGCGGCGAAGCATCCAGGTGAATTGCCACATTCGTAGACCGGCCAGGTGCCACGGCCTACTGCGCGCCCGGCTGACGTCCTTGCCGCCGCCGAGGACCAACACGACCAAGGCGGGATCGGCTATCGGCCTGCCTGCGCGCAGAACGGGAGTCGGCTCGTTGCTCATGATCATTATTCGACACCGCTTCCAGTTCGGGTGGGATCGGTCTCCTCGGGCCCATTGTGACCTGCCCGACAGAAGAAAGAAGACCGGACCGAGAGCGTGTCTCTCGGTCCGGTCTTCAGCGGTGGAGCTGCCGGGAATCGAACCCGGGTCCTCTGCTGCATTGCCAGGGCTTCTCCGTGTGCAGTCCGCTATGTCTCTGCTTGGATCTCCCGATCTCGCGAACAAGTCAGGATGACGATCCCAGCCACTGTTTGATGTTCCTCATCATCCCGCGGCCGGATGAATCGGTAAGCCCTCTAGCTGATGCCAGTACCCGGGCCGAGGGCAAGCCCGGACTGACAGACACGCAGTCGCTACTTAGGCAGCGAGTGCGTAGTCGCGCTGATTGGAATCGGCGCTTATAAGGTTGCGATGACGCTTACGGTGGTCTCTCGCCTGCACCGACACGCTTCCCCTGACTCAACATACAAAGTCGAAACCGTTCAGCCCCGTATGTTCCCGAACACTCTGTCCGGGCTGTTCAGTGTAACGCCTCGCATGGCCACATTCATCCCATTAACTGCCGGCCCGGCGATCCGTCACGTGGGATGCGGCATCGGCCTCCACACGCTGCACCACCGTACGTAACATTCGGCGCGCCAGGACCAGCCGTGCGGGCAGGGAGGCGTACCAGACGGCACGGCCGGCCAGACCACGCGGGAAGAACACCAACCGCTGCTCGATCGTCGGCTGCTTCGCCGTGCCGCCGACCGTCAGGTCCAGCCAGGCCTCACCGGGAAGTCGAGTGGCGCACTCGAGCCGAGTGGTTCGTTCGGTGCCCGACGCGGATGCGTCGGGTCCGGTGGCGTCGCGGCGCCAGCCGGTGAGAACGTCGGCGTCGGCCAGCCTCTCGAGTGCGGGTCTGATCGCGGTCGACTCCGCCGCGATTCGGGCGACCCTGGTGTCGGTGTAGACGACCTCGCCTGCCCAATCCGGATCCGAGGGCAACGGATCCGAGGGTGCCGAGGTACCGGTGGCGTCGGTCCACCTCGTCTCGACCTCGCCGTCGTCGATCTTGCGCAGAGCCAATCTCACGGAGTCGCGGTAGCCGGTCAGGCCGCCGTCCGGACGCGGTACCACCGCATCGATGTCCATTTCGTGGCCGACGGCGTCGTACTGCAGTGATTCGATGAGCGGCATCGCCAGTCCGCGAGGAATGGGAGTCACCAGCCCGATCCAGTGGCCGGCCAGTCGCGGTGTCAGTACCGGTAACACGATGATCCGACGCTGTCGAAGCCCCGCGACATCGGCGTAGATGTTCATCATCTCGCCGTACTGCATCACGTCCGGACCACCGATGTCGAATGTTCTGGATTCGGTGATCGGCGCACTCGCCGCCCCTATCAGGTAGTGCAGCACGTCGCGCACGGCGATGGGCTGAATGCGGTTGTGCACCCACCGCGGAGTGGTCATCACCGGAAGACGGTTGGTCAGGTGACGGATCATCTCGAACGACGCCGATCCGGATCCGATCACCACGCCGGCCTGCAGCACGATCGTCGGTACACCCGAGTCGATCAGAATGCGTCCCACCTCGGCACGGGACTTCAGGTGCGGGGACAGCTCACCGGTCGGTGGATGCAGTCCGCCGAGGTAGACGATGCGCCCCACACCGCATTCGGCCGCCACGGC
This sequence comes from Rhodococcus sp. MALMAid1271, assembly GCF_049195265.1. NCBI lineage: Bacteria > Bacillati > Actinomycetota > Actinomycetes > Mycobacteriales > Nocardiaceae > Rhodococcus > Rhodococcus sp. MALMAid1271. The sequence continues at coordinate 25,563 of NZ_JBMIRQ010000037.1, forward strand.
TGCGACGTTCTCGGCGCTGTCTCGTTCGGTATCGGCGAAATCGGAGTGCCCGGCGGTTCCCATCGAGTGCACCAGGTAGTACATGATGTCGACGCCGGCGAGCGCTGCCTTCAACGATTCCCGGTCACTGAGGTCTCCTTCGGCGATCTCGACGTCGGCCGCCCACGGGACGGCGTCGAGCTTGGCCGGGGTGCGCGCCAACACCCGAACGCGGTAACCCTCCTCGAGCAGTCGCGGAGCCAACCGCCCGCCCAGGTATCCGGTGGCACCGGTGACCAGGACGCGAGGCCGCGACGCGGCCTCGGAGGTGGGGGCATCGGAGGCAGAATCGGAAGCTGTCATAACCGGGGGCATTACCCGCGTGCGAGAGTGTTCAACCCGCGAGCGCGATCATGGCGATGGCACCGAGCGCCAACGCCATTCCCACTTTCTGCAGAGTTCCGACGCGCTCCCCGAGCATCACCATCGCCAGCAGCACAGTGGCTGCCGGATACAGCGAGGCGATGACGCTCACCAACGACAACAGGCCGCCCTGATACGCGTAGATCATCGCCGCATTGGCAACCACATCGAGCACACTGACGAAGGCGGCGAGTCTGAGCACGCTGCCGTGCGGGGGCGCGAAGTGACCGGACGCCAACGCCACGACCCAGACCACGGCCGTCGCCGACGCGCGCGAGGCCGCCAGCGGCCACAGGCCGCTACCGCCGCCGATCTGGTGCAGAAAGATGAAGGCGAAGGCGAACGTCACGCCCGAACCGACCGTCAGCAAAGCCACGGTTCTGGTGAACTTCATCTCGCGACCACCGGCCACTTCACCGGTCAACTCGTCGGGCGACTCTTTGCTGACGAGCACCACTGCCACCAGCGCCACCGCAATGCCGACGAACGCGATGATGCCGGGACGCTCCCCCATCGACAAGCCCACCAGCACCGGAATCCCGGCAACCAGCACCGCGGTGACCGGGGAGACGACGGCCATCGGCCCGGCAGCGAGAGCAAGGTAGAACCACCAGACCGCGACACCACCGGCGACACCGGAGGCCAGACCCCACAGCATTGCCGAAAGCTCGATCGTTCCGCCTACGAACGGTGCAGCGAGCAGCACGATCACCAGCGACAGTGGGTAGGAGACGATGACCACTCGCAGGGCGGCGACCCGGCGGGATGCGACGCCGCCGACGAAATCACTCACCCCGTAGCCGACGGCTGCCACGAGAGCGAGCAGGACTGCGGTCAGCGCATACCCTTCACGCGACGCCCCAGCTCACGGGTCACTTCGCGCTCGGCGGTGCGCTTGGCCAGCGACTGTCGCTTGTCGTAGTCCTGCTTGCCCTTGGCCAGTGCAAGTTCCACCTTGACCTTGCCATCGGAGAAGTACATCGACAGCGGCACCAATGTCAGATTTCCTTCTTTGACCTTGCCTGCCAGGCGATCGATCTCGCGGCGATGCAACAGCAGTTTGCGGTTTCGACGCGGCGCATGGTTGGTCCAGCTGCCGAGCGTGTATTCCGCGATGTGCAGCCCGCGCAGCCAGATCTCACCGTCGTCCACGGTTGCGAAGGCGTCCACCAGTGAGGCTTTTCCGTCGCGCAGGCTCTTGACCTCGGTCCCGACGAGGGCGACTCCGGCCTCGAAGACGTCGAGGATGGAGTAGTTGTGCCGCGCCTTGCGGTTGGTCGCGATGGCCTTACGGCCCTTCTCTCTCACTGCAGGGCCCTTTCTCGAGCGTTCGCCGGGTGGACCGGTTCCACGGGCAACCGCTCCAGCATAGAACCGATGAGCAAACGCTTTTATTCGCGCACGTACAGACGCAGCGTGATGTAGGCCGTCACAGCGGCCATTCCCACGCCGACCAACGCCAGGAACGGTGAGACCAGTAGCACGTCGCTGTTCGATATTCGGGCCAAAATATTGGCCTGATACACGTCCGAGAGCACATCGTCGATGAACATGTTCTTCGCCGTGAACAGCCCGGCAATGGCCAGTGCGGATCCGATCAATGCCGCCACGACGGCCTCGAGCAGGAACGGCAGCTGGGTGTACCAGCGAGTGGCACCGACCAATCGCATGATCCCGACCTCGGTTCGCCTGGTGAAGGCGGCGATCTGGACCATGTTGGCGATCAGGAGGATGGCCGCGATGGCCTGCACCGTGGCGATCGCGAAGGCAGCATTGCGCACACCGTTTAGCACACTGAACAAGCGCTCGACCAAGTCACGTTGATTGAGCACGCTCTGCACACCCGGCCGGTTCTCGAAGCTGTCGTTGATCACCCCGAACCGCTCGGGATCGCTCAGGCGCACCTTGAACGAGGCCGGAAAACTGTCTGCGCTGACCAGCTCCGCCAGCTCGGGCTGGTCCTTGAACACTCGCTCGGTGGCGTCCTTCACCGCGTCCTCGCGGTTGAGATACTGCACCGACACGACCGACGGTGTGTTCTCGAGATCCGAGCGCAGAGTTGCGCAGGTCTCCTGGGTGCAATCGGGATCGGATGCCGAGATGTCGTCGGTCAGAAAGATCTGCACTTCCACCCGATCGAGAAAGATCTGTTGAGTTTTCCCTGCCATCTGCACTACCAGCAGTCCACCGCCGAACAGGCCGAGGGAGATCGCCGTCGTCAATATCATGGCGACCGTCATGGTGATGTTGCGACGAAGTCCGGTGAAGACCTCACTGAAGATGAAACTTGCGCGCATCGCGGAATCCGAGCCCTTCGATTCGTTCGGTGGAGAAGTCTGAGCGGTTCAGTCCGGTCGAGGGCGTTAGCGCCCGACGCCGTAGACCCCGCGGGCCTCGTCCCGAACGACTCGTCCGTTGTCGAGTTCGACGACGCGACGGCGCATCGAGTCGACGATGTGGTTGTCGTGGGTGGCCATCAGCACCGTGGTTCCGGTGCGGTTGATGCGCTCGAGCAACAGCATGATGTCTTGACTCGTGTCCGGATCGAGGTTTCCGGTCGGCTCGTCCGCGAGCAGAACCAGGGGGCGATTGACGAAGGCCCGCGCGATGGCCACCCGCTGCTGCTCGCCACCGGACAGCTCGTTCGGCAGACGATCGGATTTGCCGCCGAGTCCCACCAGGTCCAACACCTCGGGGACGGTTCGCTTGATCATCGAACGAGGCTTTCCGATCACCTCCAGCGCGAACGCGACGTTCTCCACCACCGTCTTCTGTTGCAGGAGGCGGAAGTCCTGGAACACACACCCCATGCTCTGCCGCAGCCGCGGGACTCGTCGGGCGGCGAGCCTGTTGACGTGGAAGTCGGCCACGTGGACATCGCCCGAGGTAGGCGTCTCCTCCTTGAGGAGCAGACGCATGAACGTCGACTTACCGGATCCCGAGGGGCCGATCAGGAACACGAACTCACCCTTGTCGATGGAGACCGTCACTTTGTCCAGGGCGGGCCTGGTGGAGGTCTTGTAGGACTTGGAGACATTCGAGGTGCTGATCACGGGTCGCCAGTGTAGTCCTTACCCACCGGTAACCGCTCGAACCTCGAGGGCACAGCGGCGAGTCCCCAGAGACGGTAAAGACCGCGTCAGCGCGACGATGTCGGCGCAGGTTGGCTGGGTACCAGCGACTGAATCGCCGGTGGAATCGGCAGACCGAATGGCGCTGTCGTCGTGGGCGGTGTGGTCGTCGAGGGCTGCTGACCGGTCCCTGCCACGCCCGTCGGCTGTTCGGCTGCACCCGTCGCGGTGGGCGTCGACGACACGCTGGACGTCGCCGACGGAGTCGTCTGATTCTGTGGCGAGGTGTACGGCGTCGGCGCGTTCGGGTCCACCGCTACCGGCCCCTGGACCGCTTCTTCGTTCTGCGCCTTCAACTCCGCACTGACCTGGGCGTAGAGCATTGCAGTGAGAGCGAAGCAGATGCCGAACGCCACCGTCGACGTACGGACGCGGCCACCGATCGTCGCCGGAATACGCCACTGTCGCCAAGTACGCCGGGGCGGCTCGGTTCCGGAATCCGGTGTGGTCATTTCTTCTCGATCCTCACGGGCCCGGAGGCGTCGGGGGCAACGCCCGCCGTGCTGAGGTCCGGCGCGACGCTGATTCCTTCGGGTTGCAGGGCAGCAGCCACCCGCACCCGGATATCGCGACCGACCTGGAACTGCTTACCCGGCAATGTCCGCGCCACGAGACGGACATTGACCTGGCCCACCTCGATGCTCTCCACACCCATCACCGTCGGTTCGTCGAGCAGCAGTGGGCGCAGTCGAGCGTCGGCGAACGCGTCCCGACCCACCGCCCGCAGCAGCGCGTTGACCTGCGTGAGATCGGCGGTACTCGGCACAGGCACATCGACGACGGCGCGGGCCCAGTCCTTGGAGAGATTGATCGACTTGACGATCTGCCCGTTCGGGATAGTGATGACCTCACCGTCGACGCTCCGAACGCGAGTGACCCGCAGCGTCACGTCCTCCACGGTGCCCTGGGCGTCCTCCGCGGACCCGAGCACCGCAATCTGCACTACGTCACCGAATCCGTACTGGCGTTCGGTGATGATGAAGAAGCCCGCGAGGATGTCCTGCACGACGCGTTGAGCTCCGAATCCGAGAGCTGCACCGAGGACAGTCGCCGGTGCGACGAGGCCGCCGACACCGAATCCGAAGCGGCGCAGCACCTCGATGGTGACCAGGGTGTAGATGAGCGTGACCGCCACCCAGGTGATGACCTGAGCCAACGCATGACGATGTTTGGCGGCCTCGGACCGAACGAGCGCATCGCTGTGCTGATAGTTCGCATCTATTCGAGACGTGATTCTGGACCCGGTCCAGGTGACGAATCGCGCAGCCAGCAGACCTCCGAGGATGTACAGCACGATTCCGAGGCCGTTGAGTTTGACCTCGAGCGTCGGATCGAGCCAACTTGCCATCGGATCTACTGCTCCCCTCGCATTCGCCAGCGAATTCCCGACTCCAGAAACCCGTCGATGTCCCCGTCGAGAACAGTAGCCGGATTGTTCACCTCGTACTCGGTTCGCAGATCCTTGACCATCTGGTACGGGTGCAATACGTAGGAGCGCATCTGGTTACCCCAGGAGCTACCACCGTCGCCCTTGAGGGCATCCATCTCCGCCCGCTCTTGCTTGCGCTTGACCTCGAGGAGCTTGGCCTGCAGCACGCGCATGGCCGAAACCTTGTTCTGCAGCTGGGACTTCTCGTTCTGACAGGTCACCACGATGCCGGTCGGGATGTGGGTCAACCGGACCGCGGAGTCCGTGGTGTTGACCGACTGTCCACCCGGTCCGGACGACCGGTACACGTCCACGCGCACATCGCCTTCGGGGATCTCGATGTGATCGGTGGTCTCGACGACCGGAAGTACCTCGACCTCGGCGAAGGAGGTCTGTCGACGCCCCTGGTTGTCGAACGGGCTGATCCGAACGAGTCGATGTGTGCCCTGCTCGACCGACAAGGTTCCGTACGTATACGGGGCCTTGACGGCGAACGTGGCGCTCTTGATACCCGCCTCCTCGGCATATGACGTGTCGTAGACCTCGACGCCGTACCCGTGCTTCTCGGCCCAGCGGATGTACATCCGCATCAACATCTCGGCCCAGTCGGCGGCATCGATCCCACCTGCACCGGACCGAATGTTGACCAGGGCATCGCGGGCGTCGTACTCGCCGGACAGCAGGGTCCGCACTTCCATGGCGGCGATGTCCTCACGTAGCGCTGCTCGTTCGGCGTCGGCGTCGGCGGTGGCCGCCGTGGCCGCCTCGCCCTCTTCGCCCTCGGCCAGCTCGTACAGAACCGGCATGTCCTCCAGCCGTTGCCGAAGCTCTTCGACGCGGCGAAGCTCGGCCTGCGCATGGGAGAGCTGGCTGGTCACCTGCTGGGCGTGCTCCTGGTCGTTCCACAGGTCCGGTGACGCCGCTTGATGCTCGAGTTCGTCGATGCGCCGCCGCAGTTCCTCCACGTCGAGCACCGACTCGACGGTGGACAGAGTGGTGTCTAGCTCGGCCAGGTCTGCTGAAACGTCGGGATGCACGAGAGTCAAGGTTACCGGCAGTCGAAGCCGAGCCCGACCGCCCCCGACTCCGCCGATCCACACGAGCCGGACGGAGTCCGACGTCGAGGGTTCGAATCGCGCTGATTTCAACTCTCGTCGGACCAGCCGGTCGGCCACTAGGTTTCGGATCATCGACATATTCGCATCTCGACACGCCTGCCACCGCTCGGCGGCGGCCACACCCGCAGCACACAGGAGCCCCGTATGACCGTCACCGATCAGTACCTCGAGAACAACAGGGCGTATGCCGCGACGTTCGACTGCCCCTTGCCGCTGCCGCCGTCGAAGCACGTCGCAGTGGTGGCGTGCATGGACGCTCGACTCGACGTCTATCGAATCCTGGGATTGGCCGACGGTGAAGCCCACGTCATCCGGAATGCGGGCGGTGTGATCACCGACGACGAAATTCGGTCGCTGGCCATCAGCCAGCGCCTGCTCGGCACGAAAGAGATCATCCTGATCCATCACACCGACTGCGGAATGCTCACGTTCACCGACGACGAGTTCGCGAAGGCTCTGCGGGACGAGACCGGAATCGAGCCGAACTGGGCCGCGGAAGCATTCCCCGATCTGGACAGTGATGTTCGCCGGTCGCTGGCACGCATCGAGCAGAGTCCGTTCGTCACCTTGCACGAATCCATTCGAGGCTTCGTCTTCGATGTGGCCACCGGAAAGCTGAACGAAGTCGGCGGATAGGCCCGAGGACACTGGTCGCCACATGCGAGAGGCCGCGTGCACGGCGATAGTCTTCTCCGGTGACCGATTACGCCGCTGATCTTTCTCTCGCCCTCCGACTCGCCGACGAGGCCGACGCGATCACCCGTCGACGTTTTCTGGCCATGGACCTCTCGGTGGATTCCAAGCCCGATCTCACACCCGTCAGTGACGCGGATCTGGCCGTGGAGACGATGATTCGCGCAGAACTCGGCTCGGAGCGTCCGGGCGACGCGTTGCTGGGCGAGGAATACGGCGGCACTGCGACGTTCAGCGGCCGCCAGTGGGTGGTCGATCCCATCGACGGGACGAAGAACTTCGTGCGGGGCGTCCCGGTGTGGGCAACGTTGATCGCACTGCTCGACGATGGAATACCCCGCGTCGGGGTTGTCAGCGCGCCTGCATTGCAGCGCCGCTGGTGGGCAGCGCGAGACCTGGGGGCCTGGACGGCCTCGGACGGGGCCGCGGGGCGACGGATTTCCGTCTCGAAGGTCGATGCACTGTCCTCGGCGAGCCTGAGTTTCTCGAGCCTGTCGGGTTGGGCCGACCGTGGCGCTCGGGACCGGTTCCTGGATCTGACCGACGCCGTGTGGCGGGTACGCGGGTACGGCGATTTCTTCTCGTACTGTCTCGTTGCCGAGGGTGCGGTCGATATCGCGGCCGAGCCCGAGGTTTCGCTGTGGGACCTCGCCGCGCTCGACGTGCTCGTTCGCGAGGCCGGTGGCGATTTCACCGCACTGGACGGTGTTGCCGGTCCGCACGGCGGCAGTGCGGTCGCCACCAACGGTCTGCTGCAGCGCGAGGCACTGCGCCGACTGTCCCCCGAATCCTGAGTTCGGGTCTCTACAGCACTGCGGCCAGTACCAGTGCAATCAACGGTGTGATCCCCTGAATTGTGGCGGCCCTGAAGTACTTTGCGCCACCGGTGGCCAGCACGAGCGCCGCGCCGACGATGCTGGCGCATGCGAAGTAGACGATGGCGTCACCCGCGGATCCGCCCATGACGATACCGACCACGATGCCGATGGCGAGAAACAGGTTGTAGAAGCCTTGATTGAAGGCCATGGGTTTGGTGATGTCGGCATCGTTCTGGCTCGCGAGCCCGAACCTGGACCATACGGCCGGCTTCGACCACAGGACGCTCTCCATGACGAAGATGACGACGTGGAGCGCCGCTGCGAGTGCGGCGAAGATTTGAGCTGTCGGATGCACGGGACAAGCCTGACACACAGCTGCGCCGGAGGGTACGAACTCGGGGTTCGGTGTCGTGCGCCACGCAAACTTACTCGATAGTAGACAGCTAACTTACTCGGGAGTAAGATTCATCTGGTCCGTGACCGATGCCGAGGAACTGGTGATCATGAGCAAGCAAGACAGTGTGGTCGACGCGCAGCATCCGAAGGTGCCCCGCGATACTTCAGCGGTTGGCCTCAATCCGTTCAAGAGAGACGCGATCGGAACCGCCATGCGTGTTCTGACTGCGATCACCGGATCGGAACTGGCGGAGAAGTACAACCTCCGTCAGACCATCGACAGGGTGACGTACGAGAGCACCAAGACCGGGTTCAAGACACTCGGCGCGGCCAATCGGACGTTCTCCAAGGTCACCGGTGGCGGTAAGCCCAAGCGTCTCGACGACGGTGCCGCCAAGAATCTGAGCTACTTCGATCTGACCCCGGACGACGAGCAGCGCATGATCGTCGAGACGGTCAAGGAGTTCGCCGAGGAGATTCTGCGTCCGGCCGCCTTCGACGCCGACCACGATGCGTCCTCACCCGAAGATCTGGTGCGCCGCTCGGCAGAGCTCGGCATCACCTTGATCAACGTTCCCGAGGAACTCGACGGCGCGGCCACCGAACGCGGAGCCGTGACCAACGCTCTGGTCGCCGAGGCACTCGCGCACGGAGACATGGGCCTGGCACTGCCGATTCTCGCGCCCAGCGGTGTGGCCGTGGCCCTCACGCAGTGGGGAACGGACGCGCAACAGAAGACGTACCTCCCGGCCTTCGTCGGCGAGAAGGTACCCAACGCCGCCGTTGTCGTGAACGAGCCCCGCGCGTTGTTCGATCCGTATGCACTCCAGACCAAGGCCGTACGCTCCCCCAGCGGCTACAAGCTCAACGGCGTCAAGAGCCTCGTGCCCGCCGCCGGAAGCTCCGAGCTGTTCATCATCGCCGCCGAACTCGAAGGTCGTCCGGCATTCTTCATCGTCGAGTCCGGCTCCAATGGACTCGTGGTCGAGGCCGACCCGAGCATGGGCTTGCGCGCAGCGGGTCTCGGCCGCTTGGTCCTCACCGATGTCGCCGTGCCCGAGTCGGCTCTGCTCGGCGACGGGGACGCGGACCAGCGCGCCGCCGAGTACAGCGCCGCTATCGGCCTCGCGCGTCTGGGCTGGGCCTCGTTGGCCGTCGGTACCGGTCAGGCCGTCCTCGACTACGTGGTCCCCTACGTCAACGACCGCGTTGCCTTCGGCGAGCCGATCAGCAACCGGCAAGCCGTCGCCTTCATGGTCGCCAACATCGCCATCGAACTCGACGGCATGCGGTTGGTCACGCTGCGCGGCGCTTCGCGAGCCGAGCAGGGACTGTCGTTCGCTCGTGAATCGGCACTCGCGCGTCGACTCGCCTCCGAGAAGGGCATGCAGATCGGTTCCGACGGTGTGCAGCTGCTCGGCGGCCACGGCTTCACCAAGGAGCACCCGGTCGAGCGTTGGTACCGCGATCTGCGGTCCGTCGGCGTCGCCGAGGGCATCGTTCTCATCTAGCTTGCCGCCCCGAATTCCATGGCACTCACCCAAGGACACATACGATGATCAATCTTGAACTTCCCAAGAAGCTTCGGGCGCAGGCGAATCAGGCTCACCAGGTCGCTGCCGAGATCTTCCGCCCCATTTCCCGCAAGTACGACCTCGCCGAGCACGAGTACCCGGTCGAGCTCGACACGATGGCCTCGATGGTCGAAGGCATGTCCGACGCCGGTGGCCAGATCGGCGGAGCCGCCGGTGGCCGCGAAAAGGACAGCGAGTCGGCCAAGCCCAGCAAGACCGCGAACGCCAACGGCGGAAACATGTCCGCTCTGGTGAACGTGATCGAGACCTGCTGGGGCGACGTCGGCCTCACGCTGTCGATCCCCTACCAGGGACTCGGCAACTCTGCCATCGCCGCAGTGTCCACCGACGAGCAGCTCGAGCGCTTCGGCAAGGTGTGGGCGTCGATGGCCATCACCGAGCCCGGGTTCGGCTCCGACTCCGCTGCGGTGACAACCACGGCCGTGCTCGACGGCGACGAGTGGGTACTCAACGGCGAGAAGATCTACGTCACGGCCGGTGAGCGTTCCACCCACGTCGTCGTGTGGGCAACAGTGGACAAGTCTCTCGGTCGTGCGGCCATCAAGTCGTTCGTCGTCCCGCGTGACGCACCGGGACTGTCGGTTGCCCGCCTCGAGCACAAGCTGGGCATCAAGGCCTCCGACACCGCAGCATTGCTGCTCGAGGATTGCCGCATTCCGAAGGACAACCTGCTCGGCACCGCCGAGGTGAACGTCGAAAAAGGCTTCGCCGGCGTCATGCAGACCTTCGACAACACGCGCCCCCTGGTGGCCGGCATGGCCATCGGCGTGGCACGGGCAGCACTCGAAGAGCTGCGGTCCATCCTGGTGGACGCCGGAGTCGAGGTTTCGTACGAGACCCCCGCCTACAACCAGCACGCGGCGGCCGCAGAGTTCCTGCGCCTCGAAGCCGACTGGGAGGCAGCTCATCTGCTCGCACTGCGCGCGGCGTGGATGGCCGACAACAAGGAGCCCAACTCGCTTCAGGCCTCGATGTCCAAGGCCAAGGCCGGTCGTTCTGCGGTCGACATCACTCTCAAGGCAGTGGAACTGGCCGGTACCTACGGGTACTCCGAGCGCCCGCTGCTCGAGAAGTGGAGCCGCGACTCCAAGATCCTCGACATCTTCGAGGGAACGCAGCAGATTCAGCAGCTGATCGTTGCTCGTCGTGTACTCGGAAAGTCGTCGGCAGAGCTGAAGTGACACCTGGCTCGTCGTCGAGCCGAGAAGTATCCGCGAAACGGCATCGGACCTCGCGTCCGGTGCCGTTTTCGTGCGTCAGAAAGAAAATTCCGGCACCGGTGTCGATATCGTGGCCTGTCGAACGTCGTCATCGTGTACGGCGATACACGCCGTGACTCCGACGTACCGACACCAGGAGCGCACCATGAAGTACATCCTCTTGATCAATGCCGACACCGCGCCCGGAGCAGCACCGGGCTGCAGCAGTGTGGAGGACTGGATGACCTACGAGAAAGAGATGAAGGAAGCGGGCGTGTTCGTCTCCGGGCACGCGATGGCCGATCTCACCACTGCCACGGCGGTGCGCGTCGATCCCGGCACCGGGGAGCGCACCGTCACCGACGGACCGTACGCCGAATCACACGAGGTACTCGGCGGCTACGACGTGATCGACGTGCCCGACCTCGACGCTGCGCTCGAGTGGGCGGCCCGATGCCCGGGTTCCAAGGACGGCGGCGCAGTGATCGTGCGGCCCCTTGCCGAGTTCTGAACAGCCGAATTCCGACCTGCACGATTCTCGATGAACGAGTCCGAGGCCCATCGATCGATCGAATCGGTGTTCCGAGCCGAGCGCTCGGTGCTGCTCGCCTCGTTGGTTCAGCGGTACCGCGACCTCGACCTCGCTGAGGAAGTGACGTCGGACGCCATCGAATCGGCCCTTGAACACTGGCCGATCGATGGCGTTCCGTCCCGACCCGGAGCCTGGTTGCTCACCACCGCCCGCCGAAAGGCGGTGGATCGCCTGCGCCGCGACAAGACTCTGGCGGCGAAACTGGCAGTGCTTCGAGCGGATTCGGATCGAGCCGAACCAGCTCACTCGAACTCACTCGACGACGCTCTGCCCGACGACCGTCTGCAGTTGTTCTTCACGTGCGCGCACCCAGCTCTCGCTGCCGATGACCGCCTGGCGTTGACGCTTCGATGCCTGGCCGGTCTTTCCACCGCCGAGGTCGCCCGGGCGCTGCTCATCCCTCCGGCCACCGCAGCTCAGCGAATAGTGCGAGCCAAGAACAGGATTCGCGTCGCGCACATCCCGTTCCGTGTTCCGGGGCCGGACGAGTTGGCGGACAGAGTGCCGATGGTGCTCGGGGTCGTCTACTCGATCTTCACCGAGGGGTACTCGGCGACGTCCGGTGAGCGGGTCGGGCGAATCGATCTCGTCGACGAAGCGATCGGGATGGGTCGGCTCCTGCACACGGCACTGCCCGCCGAGACCGAAGTGAGCGGGCTGCTGGCGCTGATGCTGCTGATCGACGCCAGACGCGCCGCTCGGATCGGGCCCGACGGCCAGATCGTGCTGTTGGCCGATCAAGACCGTCGACTCTGGAACGCCGAATTCATCGCCGAAGGTACTGCGCTCGTGGTCGAGGCACTCGGGGGTGGCCCGAGCGGTCCCTACGCCGTGCAGGCAGCCATAGCCGCAGTGCACGACGAGTCACTCGAGTCCGACCGCACCGACTGGCCGCAGATCTTGGCCCTCTACGACGTGCTCACCACTCTGATACCGAGCGCGATCGTTGCACTGAACCGGGCGGTGGCGCTGGCCATGTGCGACGGCCCCGCCGCGGGTCTGCAAGAGCTCGACCGGCTTGCCGACGAGCCCTCGCTGCGCCGCTATCACCCGTATCCCATGGCGAAAGCCGATCTGCTGCAACGGCTCGGACGACTCGACGAGGCAGCGGTCCACTATCGACGGGCACTGGATTTCGCCCGAACCGCACCGGAAAAACAACTGCTTCACCGTCGCTTGGCCGAGGTGAACGGCGGTGTCGATCAGGCCGACAGAACCGATTCCAGCTGATCGGCGCGCAACGGTCGATCCGCGTACACCAGACGAATTGCGTTCGGATCCGGGTTGCCGGTATCGGGTCCGCGAGCAATGAGCTCCAGACCCGCGCGTTCGGCCACTCGCGCCGACGCGACGTTGTGTTCGAGGAGGTACGCCACGATCGGCAATTCGGGTTCGGTTCGGTGCGCGCACTCGACTGCGATCTCACACATCTCCGCGGCGTATCCGTTGCCCTGCGCGTCGGGATGGAGGCGATAGCCGAGATTCCAGAAGGCGTTCTGCCGCTTCGAGCACCCGCCGTAGCCACTGATCGTGCGGCTGCCGCGCTCACGAATGATCCACGTGGCCAATCCATCCCGCCGCCACTGCTCCACCCAGCCCAGCAACATTCGTTCGGTTGCACCGGGATCGGTATGCCGAAGGCTGGGAAAGTGGGTCCACGACTGCGGGTCGCTGCAGATCGCATACATCGCATCGAGATCCGTGATGAGCGGCTCGTCGAGATCGAGTCGCGAGGTTCGTGTTCGCACACCGTGGATCCTAGGGGGAAGAAGTCTGGTAGACCGGTGGTACACGATCGAGTGAAGGGTGTGACCGTCATGGCCGAGTGGGTCAAGAAGATCGAAGAGAACACGAAGGGCCTCATCGCGGAGGCAGAGCAGGAACTGACGGCACTCGAGGGCGCAGACACGGTCGACCTCACTGCCGACGATTCCGACGACACTGTTCACAACGCCAACCCCGAGACAGTCACCACCGACGATGCCCGCGAGCAGGTCTCGGACTGATTCCGGCGACTTGCACACGAGAAGATCCGGCGTGTCGGTCTTCGAATACGTACCAGCAGATACTGTTGCGTCTCTTCTGATCCTCCAGAACGAGCTCTCGCACACTGCTCGGTAGGCGATCTCTCTGCCACTCGAGTTCTCGGCGACCCGCGACTCCCTCTGCGCCGGCAGGAGCGGCAGCCCGAACCGCCTTGATGGCGTACGCCGCTGCTCCGAGGTCGTGCTCGGGTACGTGGGCCACACATGCTGCTTGGCCGGCCGCGTACGCGGCGAAGCGGGCCGCACCGCGCAGCGGACGTGCCGCGCCCATGCTGTGGCCGCCGAGGGCGCGGGTCGCCATCATCGCGAGTTCGCCGCGCACCCACGCATGGGTGGCATCGATCGCGTCGCGGGGGCGGCTGTCCGACGGTTCGACGCCCTCGAACAAGCCGAGCACGTGGCTCGCACACTCGGCTGCCCACAGCGCCAGGCTTCGATGGTCGGCGTCGGACAGCAGGCCGCCTCGGTGCACGGTGATCAGTCGGGGATCTCGGACGGAAGGAAGAATCATCGGACTCGCCTCCGTAGGCACGGCGGGACGCCACATCGGATCATGACGGATATGACAGCACAAAAATGGCCCAGGACACATGTCCTGGACCATTTTGCAGTGGTAGCGCTGGAGCAACTTAACTTGAGCGAATACAGTGATCTTGCTCACAGATCGGCGGTGAATGCTCGACCCGATGCCACTACGTTCATTGGCACAGACGACCGTCGGCCGCGAACACGCACCCGCCTGACCGAACGACTGAAGGATCGAGTCGTGGAGCTGTACGAGACTGGGTCGACGAGTCGGATGGTTGCCGAGGAGGTTGGCATCGGGAAGGCGACGGTTCTCAAGGTACTGCGCGAACGAGAGGTAACTGTTAGGCCATGGGGCGGACGGTATTGAAAGACAGATCCCGACGCTACTACACTTAGCCTTGTCGTATTTCCGCAGCGATGAGAAGCCGCAAATCTTATGGAAACTTCCGAGCGCAATTGAAATCGCGGTATAATAGTGGCAATGAGCACACGAGCATACAAAAAGATTGCTGCAGGCAGGCGGCACAGCGTATTTGTCCGCAACGACCAAACGGTTATCGCTTGCGGCGACAATAAGAGTGGACAATGTGATGCAGGTAGCTGGGAAAACATCGTCGAAGTCGCTGTCGGCAATGTTCATATGGCACCCAATACTGGAAATGCTCACACAGTTGGACTCACCGCAGACGGCGAAGTCCTTGCCATTGGATGGAACAATGACAGCCAATGCAACGTGTCCGATTGGCAGAATGTCGTTTCTATTGCCGCAGGTTGGCGTCGGACAGTGGGACTGAGAGCAGATGGCACAGTGCTTGCCGCTGGCCGTAACGCTGAGGGACAATGCGACGTACAAGATTGGCAAGATGTCACAGCGATCTCAGCCGGTGACTGGCATACCGTTGGCCTCACGTCCGAAGGTACAGTATTGGCGACTGGCAACAACAGACGCCGTCAATGCGAAACAAGTGACTGGAGCGACATTGTCGGCATCGGTGCAGGATATCTTCATACGGTTGCACTTCGATCGGATGGAACCGTTGTTGCTGCAGGAGACAACAATGAAGATCAGTGCGAGGTAAGTACTTGGAACGATATTATTTCCATTGAAGTCGGAAGTAGTCACACCGTAGGGCTTAGGTCTGATGGAACCGTGGCTGCTACCGGCTGGAATGAATTCGGCCAATGTGACGTCACTGAGTGGCGCAACATCGTCGCAGTCGCGGCAGGATGCGCGCATACACTCGGCCTTCAAGCTGACGGCAGCGTCGTAGCTACGGGTAACAATGAGTTTGGCCAATGTGACGTCATAAACTGGAGGAATAAGTAGTTTCTCGTACGTTCAGCACAGCCGACCGCTCATTTCGGCCAGTCAAGCATGTCGTTCTGCTCGATGCCGGCAGCCTTTTCAGCTTCCAAGATAGCAATCTCAAGAACAGCTCGGGCAAATCGATCGAGATCGGGATTCTCTAGCCGCACAGCGCGAACGGTAATGTTGCGAGGTTTTCGTGGTGACGATTTTGATGGAGTGGTACGTTTCTTTGGTTGGGGGTTTTGCATAAGTACTCTTAGAATAGCCCCCCCCCCCCCAGAAAGTCAAAAATGTGCATAAACACGCAATTTTAGCGCGTTTTATGCAGAAAAACACCACTTTTGTATAAATTATGTATTCAAAACTCTTGACGGCGCCGGATCCCGCGCGTTAAACTAAACATACAAGCATAGCTTGCGCGGCACGACTTTTTGAAAGTGTGCTTGTACTTTCATCCTTCGGTCTAAGGCAATCTCACCGATCATCACGATCGGTGTTTTTGTTTTGAGTAGATTACAAATAAAGCGATTAACGTAATAATTGAAAAGGAGGCTCTCATGGAGAATGAGTATGCCTCCTTATTGAAATTCGAGCTGCTGCAGTTTTGGTTAAGATAACCTTCATCCTTCGGTCAAAGTACGTCGCAACAGGTTATAACTTTCGAATTTCCACCGACTACGTTAACATAGTTGATTATTTACCAATATACTGCCAAAAACTTTCATAATCAACACATTCTAAGTAATCGTTGTAAATAGCACAAGCTTGTCAAGCATTTATGGCCCACATTATCCAGACTTTGCATACAATACCTGCAACCATAGAGAGGTAGCATCGTTTGATTTGTGTTCCGATTTGCACCCATCAATTAGCGGTTCAAAACCTTCCCACCCTGATCAGGACCTGCACGGATCTCGACGAAGTGCCCACCAAGGGAAGATGACAATGTTAGAACCACAAAAACACCCCTGGTCAGAGGGATGTTTTTGGGTTTGATAATCATTTTGGTAGCGCTGGAGCAACTTAACTTGAGCGAATACAGTGATCTTGCTCACACATCTACTGTAAATGCTCGACAAGACGCCACTACGTTTATTGGTACAGACGATCGTCGGCCGCGAACCCGCACCCGCCTGACTGAACGACTGAAGGATCGTGTCGTGGAGCTGTACGAGACCGGGTCGACGAGTCGGATGGTTGCCGAGGAGCTTGGCATCGGGAAGGCAACAGTTCTCAAGGTACTGCGCGAGCGAGAGGTAACGGTTCGGCCATGGGGCGGACGGTACTGAGCCAGGGCTAGTTAGGCAATCTTGGCCAGTCGAGCTTATCGTTCTGGTCAATATCGGCAGCCTTCTCGGCCTCCAAGATAGCAATCTCAAGGACAGCTCGGGCAAACCGATCGAGATCAGGGTTCTCTAGCCGCACCGCGCGAACGCTAATGTTGCAAGGTTTTCGTGGTGATGATTTTGATGAAGTGGTACGTTTCTTTGGTTGGGGGTTTTGCATAAGTGCTCTTAGGAAAGCCCCCCCCCCCCCCCAGAAAATCACCCTCTTTTTGAAGGCTCGTTCTAGTATTTTAAACAGAGAAGTTCAGACTCGACTGCAAGGTGTGCATTTGAATCAATGAAAGTTTAGCCGTACACAGATGCGATAATTTGATATTATAGCTACTATGAATAGACCCACGCTTATAGCACTGTCCGTAATAGGAGCCATAGTTCCGTACGCGATTCTCATAGCCTTCATTGCACAACATGGATTAGACATCCCGCTACTGCTCCAGCAAGTGTTCGCGTCGTATGGTTCAACGTTTTTCGCTTTAGATGTAATCATTAGCGCCATTGTGGTGATCGCATTGAGCATCACGAACAAGTCTCTCGGAAGTAAGCGCTACTACACGATAGCCGCATCACTGCTTATCGGACCTAGCTGTAGTTTGCCTCTGTATGTTTTGCTAGCCCAAGATGCACGAGCGAAATAAAGTGCACGGTGGAGTCAGTATCTACTTTGCGTCTACGACGGCAAACATGACAGCCAGTTGAATCTCCCGCTCAGGATCTTCGGGGTGACCAAGAACAAAATTTCGTCGCCTTGTGCCATCTGACGATGCTTTCCCGACCCGCTTGCATGCAGAGTGTTCCTTCACCGCGGTTTCAACCTTATCCAAGACTGCGCTGGCATCCTTATTGTCTATGAAGATGATAAGCGAAGCCTTTACGTCACGCCATGGTAAGTAACCGAGCAATTGGTCGATTGCTGCATCGAGCGCCTTTGCGCCCTTCCACCACTTGCATTCACCGACAAATACATGTCGATCCTCTACACGAATTAGAACATCGGTCTTACCCGACTTAACGAATGTCTCGCCCGTGGCCGATCCTTGGAATGTGCCGTTTAGCATAGAAAGAATGTAATCGCGAAGATCTTCTTCATTTTTCCCCGCAACTACAGACGGCGTGCGCTCCATCGAGAGCAGAGCAGACGAAATGACAGATACGGCATCTTCATACTGCGCTTCGGTCAAAGCCGGCTAGTCTTTGTAGGGCAACCGCGGATTAGCAGAACTTGATCGACTGACACCCATAGCCTTGCGGTGTAGTGGGACCGGAGCGGGCGCATCGCTTCTCTTTTTCAACGGGAAACCAAGAGCACCAGCTAGATCGCGCCTGTTTTGAAAAAATTCTTTGCGACGCTCAACAGCTGGTCGAATTTGAGTATCAAGCGTCGCGTTAAAGGCCGTAATGTCCGTAGAAGCATGCCCGGCCATAGTTCTGATCTGGTCGATCTGACGATTAATAGCATCCTTGGCCGCAGTCGGGTTGGGGGTCGATCCCGCCTGCTCGGTTTTCACTGTGATGGTATTACTTCTTATTTCTGCATTGAAGCTTGTAAGAATCCGTGTGGACGGACGATAGTAAAGAACTTCCGTACTGCCAGAGTACTCGAACACAGCATGTATTTTCAGCCCAGCCATCATATAAGACCGTCCATCAAAGCGATCGTATGACTCGACTTTCGTTTCGGCCACACCTCCATCTACGGCATCCGATCCAACTTTTACAGGCTCAACATAGGCAGCTTCAGCGAGTTCTGCGACGATATCGTCGGCTGATCTCGCTAAGACCTCGTCCTCATGCATGGCCTCCAGCCGACCCAGACAAGACCTTAGCCGACTTGAAAGATAGTCGCTTAACTCTCCTCGATTAAAGAGCTGACTCATGCCTGCACCTTCGAGTCAAGATACGCAAAGACTGTACGAGCTGAATTAATCGCTAATAATGCTTCGTGGTCACCAAGTAACGACTCATTCGGGTGAGCCGCAGTAGCATTGTTGCGCAAAGTCGTAAGAGCGTCTAGCGTCGCAGCCATTGAATACAGTATCCGACTTACCTCACCAGCACGCTCACCGGTTGGAACAAGGAGCGGATGGTTCTCACGTAGACGCTTCACCGCAACCTGCAACGTCGGACGGTCGGGAAGTGCTATCCCTGCAGCGTCACACAAAGCCTTGACATGCCCATGCAGCGCAGTATGCACCCTATCTACCGCACTTGCAGGTCCACTCGTCCGAATAAGATTCTCAGCATCAACCAACGCTTGTCGAACAACTGCACTCATCGACTCAATTGCCTTTGGACTGTCAACAACAGGCGCTCCCTCAAGCTGCCTGACCCAGGCTTCAATAGTTGGAAGGAATTTTCGTCTAGATTCGTTGTTTGCTGGGTACTTTTCCAGAACACCACGCAGAATCTTTGCCTGCCTGTCCGGCGACTGTTGAGTCAAGATCGAAATGAATCTTTGACGTGTCGTTCCTTCGAGCTCGTCAGGAAATATATCATATATGCCGCAGCAACTATTGGGGACTGCCCCAGGTTTGGTTGACATCTGATCTGTGAGGATCGCTCCTCACGGTGGAAGGATGTTCACCATGCCGAAAGCGTTCCCCGAGAAGTTCCGCCGCGACGTCATCGCTGTTGCACGCAAGGGCGAGGCCCCATTGCGTCAGATCGCAAAGGACTTCGGAATATCCGAGGGCTGTCTGCATCGGTGGCTGAAGATCGCCGACCGCGACGACGGCATCGAACGAGGCA
>NZ_JBMIRQ010000038.1:0-284 GCF_049195265.1 Rhodococcus sp. MALMAid1271
ATTACGATCCCGGATCCGGGTCCGAACGATGTGGTGGTCGCGGTTGCGGCGTGCGGGGTGTGTCATACGGATCTGCATTATCGCGAGGGTGGGATCAACGACGAGTTCCCGTTTCTGCTCGGGCACGAGGCGGCGGGCACGGTCGAGTCGGTCGGTGCGGCGGTCACGCATGTGGCGGTCGGTGATGTGGTGGTGCTGAACTGGCGGGCGGTGTGCGGGGAGTGCCGGGCCTGCCGGAAGGGCAGGCCGTGGTATTGCTTCGATACGCACAATGCGTCGAAGAA
>NZ_JBMIRQ010000039.1:0-328 GCF_049195265.1 Rhodococcus sp. MALMAid1271
GGCTCGGCCGTCGTCGTCGAAGATGGTGAGGTAGTGGTGGGCGTGGGAGGCCATTCTGATGGCGTCGCGGATGGAGACGCGGGAGCCGGTGGCGGTCATGGCGTAGCCGCAGCCGGCGTCGAGGTCTTTCAAGGTCATGGAGATGATGGCGGTGACGGGTAGGCCGCGGTGGGTGCCGAGGGTCCCTGAGGCGAGCGTGTGCCGGAGCGCCAGTTTCAGGGCGTCGTGACAGCGTTCGCGTTGGCTGCGCGGATCACGAGCGGCGGCGGCGTCCCGTGCCGCGGTGGCTGTCGTTTCATCGTCGCCACTGTTACTGGATTCGGCAGTG
>NZ_JBMIRQ010000041.1:0-7076 GCF_049195265.1 Rhodococcus sp. MALMAid1271
CATGCGCAGTGCACGGCACATACACGACGGGTGGAATGTTGTCCGGTAGCCGCATCTTCTCCCCCTGACCGAGCGCGGGGAGGTCGAACCCCACGACAGATCAGACGCAGCGAGTGGCTGTTCGGTTCCGTTCCGGAGCGAGCAGCATCCGGGCAGCGCCGGTATTACTTCCCCGCACCCTCCGCGATGTCGGTGATCGACTTCGACGTCCGCTGATCGGAATATTCGGCCTCGTCGAAGTACCGGCGGAACACCGAGCGCATCAATTCGATGACATCGATGTGCTGCAAGAGCACCACCCGCAATGATCGCTCGCCACTGAAGGAGATCTTCTCGAACTTCCGACCGAGCTGTTGAGCCGAATCAAGGGTGCCGAAGGCCTCGACGTCGATGAGCGACTTGGTCTGGCCCACCATGTCTTGCAGGTGCCTAATGTAGGCGGCGCAGACCTCGTCGCACTGGAACGCCACCCCCTCCGGAATTTCCAACACTCCGGCCTCTGCTTGCGCAGACAGCGCCTGCCACTGACTCATCGACGCAGCCAGCTCATTGGGTTCGGAACCCATCGTTTTCTCCTGTCAGCTCAACGACGGAAGGGACGGACGAAGGGACCGAGCAAGGCGCTCGACCTCAACACACGGATCGGCGAGGGGCTCGGTTCGTGCAAGACCATCGAGCATCAAGTAGACAACGCCGTTGTCGTGCCCGATTGCAATGCCGCAACTGACTTCGTCGTACTTGATCTTGCGTTGGAACCGCAGGCCATCGAACCCGTCGATCGCCGTGAATTGCTCGAACGGCCCCTCGTCGCGCAAATAGTCCAGCGAAAACATTGATGAGAAGACGCCGACCAGATACCACGATTCTGGGAGCGGATTTCTCCAGAAACACGTCGACCAATCGGGCGAAATCGGCCGTTCACCCACTAAATTTGCTTTCTTTGTTTCCACAGCCAGTCCTGCGGCTTCGATCGCCTCATCCGGGATGGTGCACGGATCCCACGCTGTAGTCGACTCAGTCGCAGCGACGGCCGTCGTCGACGGTGCTGCAGCCGCCGCGCCCTCGGTCACCCCACCACATCCGGCGACCAGCGCAGTCATGCCAACAACAACTGCCGCCCACCATCGCTTTGTGTTCACACCATTCCGTTTCGTCGACCCCGTCCACTGCGTTGGACGCAGCGAGTGACGAATCGGTTCCACCCCACCGTGCGAATCCATTCACGTCAGTAGCAGGAACACCGATGTGTTCTTCACAGATTCAGCATGGCGCGCAGTCGACGCACGCTCATCGCACCAGGTCGCTCCTCGTCCGGGAAAGAGTCGAGAAGTCGAACGAGATCATCGCGACGAGTCGGATCTGCAGCGGCATCGCGTGGCGTCCAACCTTCGAGTGCGGGAATGGATTCGCCGATCCACTTTTTTTCGTATGCACGGACCTGTTTGTCGAGGAGCGCAGCCAGCTCGGGAGCAACCTCGACGGGCACTGCCTCCTCCCCCGACCTCTCTGCCATCGCTTCTTCCGCCGAGAGGCGTCTTTCGCTCATCTGATCCGCATCGGGGTGAAGTGTCATCACGTCATCGATCAACGTGTCCATACGGCGTTCGGACATTGCTTCCACCGTCAAGCAGGTGCCGTCCAGGGTGAGAGTTCCGAGGATACTCGATTCGATGATCCAATGCCAACGATTCCCCTCCGCGGCCCCGTATTTCCGGCTCAGCCTGCGCCGTAGCCCCCCGACTTCGCCTAGCTCGAAAACGGCCTCGCACAACACCATCGGATCGCCGTCGCGAGTTTCGATTCGGCGAGGAGCAAACCGGGCGCTGAGAAAGCTCACCAAAGACTCGGGATCGACAGGATCGGCGTCGAGGATCTCGATCAGCTCCGCACGTTGCGCTGGATCGACAGGTTCGATCCCACCGAAGATCTGATAATGCTCACCGACTGGTGCGACTCGCGCGCAGATGAATTGTCCTGCAGCCAACTGTCGGCTGGCCGAACGTTCCGTGACGTCGAGCCGATCACCGGTGCGAATGTCGCGCAGAGACATGCCTTCTCCGGGGCTGACCGATTCGATCTCGTGAATCGACCGTTTCACCAGAAGCCATTGCTGAGACAGCATCAATTCGTCGGCTGGAAGCAGCGGCCCATGAGAAGTCACGAACTCGGCGAAGCCTCCGCCCTCGAACAACACGACATCGCCGACGAACGGGTCATCGAAAGCCTTCGACAGCGAATCGCCACCACCGCCGAGATGCGCAGTGCGTATCTCCGCCAGACCGAGAATGAGATCCGCTGCGTTCGCGGTCGCAGCATAGCCACCGGCCTTCTGGTACAGCCACTGTGCGCGATCATCGAGCGAAAGAACACTCTTACCGAGATGACACACCTTGTACTTTCGCCCCGACCCGCACCAGCAACGGTCGTTACGACCCAGATCGGACCGATCCTGAGGAACGTACGGCTCCAACAACTGTCGCAGGTCCGCGCCCGCGGCTGAATCGATACGACCGAGTAGAGACAGACCACGGACCGCGTCTCCCCGCGTCGACGCATACTCGGCGAGAGAGAGCACCGCAGGTTCGAAATGCGAGTCGGCGTCCAGCGCCTTCTCCAACGCCTTCTCAGCCGAGATTGCGTCTCCGAGTCGGTCCAGCGCGGTAGCACGGAACCAGTGTGCAGCTGCGGTCACCCGCCGCGGCCCTGCAGTGAGCAGCGCGTCGGCAACGTTCAGCAACGCCTCCGCAGCCCCGTCGCCGTTGAGCTGTCTCCGCAGTGCCAGTGCCGCAACCTCGGATCGACCAAGCGGGGCGAGCTCGTCTGCACCGTCCGAGACCGCCGCCTCGGCACGCTGTTGGGCGTCGTAGGCGGCCTCGCCGCGGATTTCCCGCAGGATGTCGCCGAACAGGACGAGTGCACGTGCGTCGGCGGCATCGACTCCGAAAGTGTTGGAGACGATGTTCGTTCGAGTGGTGGCCGCCGCGGCCTCGAAGTCGAATCCTGTTCGTGCCACACTGTCTTCCGACTGTTCGAAGCCGGCACCGGCAAAGATCTCAGACAGCGGCGGCCCTGGTTTCGTGAACAGGTCCGGTTGGTCGTACATCAGCTGGTAGACAACAGCATCGCGATCGACGCTCTCGTCTTCGGGCACAACCTCTAGCACGGCGGCAGTGACGTCGACCTGCTCCAGCGGGCCATCGACGGAACGAATACAGACCTCGCCACCCGCCACAACGAGCGATACGAGTTCACCTGGCTCGTAGTCACTCAGCGTCCCCTGCGGAAGCACGAGCGCTTCGCTGGGCGGCCACAGCGGGTCGTCGATGCCGCGAACGGTGAAGATCTCGTCGTCACCAATACCTCGGTACTTCGTGCGAAAGCCAGCTGGATCCCCGGCGAACTGCAGAAGAGTCGTGATCGGCGACAGGTCCTCCATCGAGTCGATGATGTCCGACGCCACCTCCTGCTCGGTGAGCCGGTGGGTGAGGACGCGGCCCTCCAACAGCGCGTCGACAGCGATGTTGCGCATGTCCGGCAGAAAAGCCAGATCGACCGAATCGACAGTGTCGACGAGTTCGTACATATCGCGTCGATGCCCGAATCCTCGGTCGGACATGACATTCGCCCAGTCCTCGGTGCTCAGTGGGCCGAGTTCCCGCAGGACGTCGAGGGCTGCTGCATCGAGCTCGTCGTAATCATCGTTGTCGTCCATCGCGGCCAGCATAAACGCGACGGGGGGAAGGTGGGTACCAGCACGCGCGGACGCGGTGCCCGGCCGTCGGCCCGGCCGCCGCCGGGGATCTGTTCGAACACATCGAGGCACTGATACTCCGCGGCATGCTGGATCAATTCATCGCCTACGGGTGGCTGGTCTGCGACGAAAAGTACATAGTGCCGCAACCTTTTCGACCGGCCCTCCTGGATGCGATGAAGTCACTGCCTTACTACCAACCAGGCGACGCCAACAGATGACCATCACCGGGTAGTTCTTCGCGGAGCTGCCGGACTTCACAACATCTCGTCCGCCAGACGCCGTCCAGCTTCCCTCAACCATCGTCGCGGATCCGCCACGGCCGCCTCCACGCTGCCGGAAAGATCCGAAAACGACACGGTCCGCACCTCGACGTCCGAATTCACCACACCGGCGACCACTGCCACCGGAACCGAAGCATCCGAACATATTTGGACGACATATCCGACGAGTTTGCCCGTCAGCGACGTGCGATCGAACATGCCCTCACCCGTCACCACGAGGTCGGAATTTGGCATTCTGTCCGACGCCTGGTCGACTGACGAGGGTTACATCCACAGGTCGTAGACGCTCAGGAGGAACCGTGACCGATCCCGCACGCACCGACGAGTACTTTCTCGGACTCGCCATCGAGCAGGCCCGGATCGGCTGGGAGGAAGGCGGCGTTCCGATCGGTGCGGCACTCGTCCACGACGGTGAAGTACTGGCGGTGGGGCGGAATCGCCGGGTCCAGATGGACAGCGCGATCCGTCACGGAGAAACTGACTGCATCGAACGAGCAGGACGGCTGCCGGCTGCGGTGTATCGAAAGTCGGTCCTCTACACCACGTTGTCCCCGTGTTTCATGTGTGCGGGAACCGCGCTGCTGTACGAGATTCCGCGAATCGTCATCGGTGAGAACCGCTCGTTCGAGATGTCGGAAAGCTTGCTCCGCAAACATGGGGTTCAGGTCGACGTCGTCGACGACCCCGCCTGTCTGCAGCTCATGGAACGCATGTTGGAGGAGCGACCGGCCCTGTGGCTCGAAGACATCGGTGAGGAGGCATGAGCAATGCTGCTGGGTTCACGATCTCTACACTGACAGGGTTTCATCCGGACCTGTGACGCTCACCGACCGATACGTCAACAGGATTGCCTGGTAGGCCCGTCTAGGCGCTGAACCTTTTCCACATGCCTTGTCGGTCATGGCAGCAGGCTTGCAAGCCGTTCGGTGGCAGCATCTGTGCCTAGTTCTTTTCTCAGCGTCGGGTAGTCGCGGTAGAAGCGAATCCATTGGACGAAAACAACAGGATGGATGTCGAAAAAGCGACAGTCGATGAAGGCTCCAGGCAGCGGACTGGGGTTTGCGTCCATCGGCAGTCGTGTGGTTTTGGTATGCGAGTACGGCGGGTAGTAGTCGGTCACCACCAGAATCGACGGCGGCCAGTGCGGCTCCAGCCGGACATCATTGATCAATTCCCAGGGGATGATCTTCACGAACCCGTATCCCCGCTGGGTGACGCCATTGGGCGTCAGTTCCACGAATCCCTGGCGTACCTTGCCTGTCAATATGACTACTGGGAAAGCGAAGCACGCGGCCGCCACAACCGCGAACGGTATAACGGCGAACAGGGAACCGGGGCCCAGACCCAGGAGTAGGACTCCCGATCCAGCGAACACCACGACGGCCATGCACAGCCACAACACAGCATGCCGATAGCGCACGGTCGAACCGTTCGTCGTTCGTCGAACACGAGATCCCGATGACGTCCCAGGTTGATAGAACAGTTGGATGACGGGAGGGATGGAGTAGATGCCGGACAAGCACATCAGCGCGGTGCCAAATACTGGGCCCAGAGTAGTCATGTTAGTAGCTGCGCCCCACAAGAAAAGAATTCCGATCAACTCGAGACACAGCATTTGCGCCGAGAACTTCAAGTCGAAACGAGTCTCAGCCACGTACTCCGGTGTTCCATGGCTCGACGGGTCAGAAGATTGCATCCCACACTTCCGTCGTCAGGTCGGACACCGCAGATTTCGTGTCTATGAGGGCACGCCAGCCATCCTGCGCAGTATCGCCGACCGAGTCGAACCCATCTTCGTACAGGCTGTCGACCATTCCCGAGGTAAAGATGCCGAATGCTGCGCCACCAATAGCGCCAGCGAGCGTCCCCACCCCAGGGATGGGTATCGCGGTGCCGATCAATGCCCCTGCGGCCACCGACGCCCCGAACCCCAAACTACCGGCAACGACGGCCTGGTCGACGGGCTTACCGTTCGCGATGTCGTAGCCAATGCTGAGCACCGTCAAGCCACCTCCCGCACGCAATGCCCATCTTCCTGCCTTCGAGTTCAGGTCATCTGCATTCCGACCCACGTCATCGGCTTGGTCCCGAAGGAAGTCGGAAAATCCGAAGTCGCGGTAGACAGCCGAGAAGGGAGACCCTGCGGGGGCCGTTCGGGCAAACTCGGCCCATCGAACGGCCTGCGCATGTAGGCCTTTGGCTTTCGTGGTCATCAACCACGCGCGCGTTTCCATCGCCGCTTGCGCCAACCCGATTGCTACCGAGCCACCGAAGAAGAAGGTCTTGGCTGCCGCGTCGATGTAATCGACTTTGAGCTTCTCGCCCGCCATGGTCTCTTCGCCGCGCAGTTGCGCGACTCTGCGCTCCAGAGCGTCGAAAGTATCGCGCAGGGCATCGTCGATGGGTTCGATGATGGCGTCGTCGATGACGTCGAGTCCAGCATCGATTGCGTCCGATCGGATGTCACGCATACCGTCGTGCAATGCCTGTAGCGCTGCAGCGAAGGCGTCGACCTTGGCGGCGTAATCTGCTGCTGCAGTCGCTAAGTCAGAGGCACCGTCCGTGGTGGTAAACGCCTGCACGGAGAAGGCCTCGGATGCCGGGCCATCCCATCCGGCGTCTGTTCGATTTCTGGTGGTATCCAGCGTGTCGATGGAGGTGCGCAGGCCATCGGCGAAGCTGTTGCGAAGCCACCCGGCCAATGCCTGCACCGAGCCCACGTTGCCGTCGACTTTCGTGTCGATGGGCACTTTCACTTCTCCCAGAGCGCAGCGTTGACTTCGTCGGCTGTGGCGGCGTCCTGGGTCTCGTATTCGGAGGCGCACTCATCGAGTGCGACCGAATACGACGCCAATGCGGTCTGCAGTTCGCTGCCGCGACCGGTGAACAGCGCCAGCATGCCGGCCAGCGCCGGCGCTCCGATACCGGTATCGGCGGCGTCGGGGATCGACGACGCTGCGGTGTCGAAGTCGTCGGCAATTTTCATCATTGCGTCCGCGGAATCGCGTAGCACCGCGACGTCGACGTACAGGGTCATGTGT
>NZ_JBMIRQ010000008.1:0-14326 GCF_049195265.1 Rhodococcus sp. MALMAid1271
TCCGATCATCACCCTGGTCGATGTGCCCGGGTTCCTGCCCGGCACCGACCAGGAATACAACGGCATCATCCGGCGCGGTGCGAAACTGCTCTACGCCTACGGTGAAGCGACCGTCGGCAAGATCACCGTCATCACCCGCAAGGCCTACGGCGGGGCGTACGACGTGATGGGGTCCAAGCACATGGGTGCCGATGTCAACCTCGCCTGGCCGACCGCGCAGATCGCCGTCATGGGTGCCTCGGGTGCTGTCGGGTTCGTCTACCGCAAACAACTACTGGACGCCGCCAAGAACGGTGACGACGTCGACGCCCTCCGGATACAGCTGCAACAGGAATACGAAGACACCCTCGTCAACCCCTACATCGCCGCCGAACGCGGCTACCTCGACGCCGTCATACCCCCCAGCCACACCCGCGGCCAGATCGTCACCGCACTGCGCCTCCTCGAACGCAAACAAGTCACCCTCCCACCCAAAAAACACGGAAACATCCCACTATGAGCGATACGAACCACCAGGCACCGGACGACCAGTCACCGGAGGACCAGGCCACAGGTGATGCGGCCGCCACGCCATCACCGGATGTTCGCGTGGTGAAGGGCAATCCCAGCGACGGAGAGCTCGCCGCGCTCGTGGCCGTTCTGAAGGCCGCGCAGGCCGCGTCGGCAGTGGCAGGCGATTCTCGACCGCCGGAGCTGTGGGGATCGCCGCAGTCGCTGCATCGTCGTTTCGCGCCTTACTCTGCGTACTCGTACGCCGCGTCGGGTCGCCACACGCGGTGATCGCCTCGGTTCCGGAGGATGTGGGCGGTTCGATGCGATTGGTCCTGGCGTCCGCGTCACCGGCTCGTCTGTCGGTGCTTCGCGGAGCCGGGGTCAAACCGATGGTCCGGGTATCGGGCGTCGACGAGGACGCGTTGACCGCGTCGCTGGGGCCGTCTGCGGCCCCGGAGACGGTGGTGACGGAATTGGCCCGAGCCAAAGCGTCGGCGGTGGCCGAGACTTTCGCGGACACGACCAGCGATCTGGTTATCGTCGGGTGTGATTCGATGCTGTCGATCGGCGGCGAGCTACACGGTAAGCCACATTCGGTCGAGGTTGCCCGGCAGCGATGGCAGACGATGGCGGGCGCGAGCGGAGTGCTGTTGACCGGCCACGCCGTGCTCCGGGTGACGGACGGTGTCGTCGTGGCCCAGGCTGCTGCGCACAGTTCCACCGTCGTGCACTTTGCGACGCCGTCGTCGGCGGATCTGGAGGCCTACCTCGGCTCCGGTGAGCCGCTGCAGGTGGCGGGGGCGTTCACACTGGACGGGCTCGGTGGCTGGTTCGTGGACCGCATCGAGGGCGATCCGTCGTCGGTGATCGGTATCGGGCTACCGCTGGTGCGAACCCTGTTGACCCGAGTGGGGACGTCCTTGGCCGAGTTGTGGGGCGCACCCGACTCGTGAGCGGACGTCCTCGGCTCGTCAGGGAAGAAGGTCGATCAGTTCGCGAGCCCATTCGTCGGCCATCGACTTGGGCTTGACGTTGGACGAGCTGTCGTGTCGCGCGTGCGTGCCGATCTGCTTGGCACCGAGTTCGGTGAGCTTCTCGGCGATGATCTCGCCGCCGCGGTTGAAGGTGTCCTCGTAGATCCGGTCCCCCAATCCGAAGACCGCGAACTGAAGTCCGGCGAGGTCGGGTGCGTCCTCGACGAGCGCTTCGAAGAAGGGCTCCGCACCGGTGGGGAGTTCGCCGTCGCCGTAGGTGGAGCAGATGATCACGTGGAAATCGTCCGTGTCGATATCGGACACCTCGTACTCGAGCATGTCACGTACTTCGGCGTCATGATCGCTGAGAACGTCCGCAATCTTGTCCGCGACCTCCTCGGCCGTACCGGTCTCGGACCCGAACAACACGACCACTGCCATGGATCGCTCCCCTTTCTCACACCTGCTCGCACACTCGAACAGTCGGAAAGCATAGCTGTACCGGCGATCCGGTCGAAAATCTGGTTGTGCGCGGGTTTGTGACTCGTCTCGAGGTCACCAGAACTCGGGCGTCAGCCCCCACCTGCCGTATTCCGCCTCGACGAGCCCGCGCAGGTGCTCCTTACTGGGGAATCGGTCCGGATCGAGCCCGGTGACACACAGAGTCGCACGCTCACCCGACTCGTTCCACCACGCGCTGACGCCGCCGCCGGTGCGGCGAAGCAAGGCCACGTCGGTGTTCTGCGTGATCGACCTCATCGCCACAGAGGTCGCGTCCACACCGCCGATGGTGCGCAGAGCGAGGCCCCGCGTGCCGAGGTTCGAGCACAGGCACAGCGGCGCCGATCCGGACGCGGCGAGCTTGGCGACGATGGCGTCGGGAAGCAACTGCATCAGGGGCTTGAGCAGTTCGAACGTCGTGGTGACGCGGCGATCGGCCTGGGCCGAGAATGCCTGCTTGCTCGACGCTCTGATGCCGCCGAGATCGTCACGGTAGGTCGCTCCCGGATCGACGTGAATCGAGACGCCGGATGTCGCGTTGGCACGCCGATCTCCCGAGGTCCTGGTACTGACGGGAAGGGCGACCCGCACTCGGTCTCGAGTGCTGATCCGTCCGCTCCCGGTGAGGATCCCCAGAACTACCGCCACCAGCAGGCTGTTGGAGCTGCCGCCCTTGTTCGCTGCGGCCGCCGACCAGTCCGCGGCCGGACAATCGACCACGACGGTGCTCGGAACCCACGGCCCCTCCGCCGGCGCGATGATCACGCGCGAGTGGTCTGCTTGCGTATCGGCGGCGTCGGGCGTGCTGGGTTCTGCGGCGGAGGCGGGGCTGCGCCGCGCCCGCACCGCGTCCACCGCAGTGACACCGACTGCTCGGGCCGCTCCCGAGAGCGCCGCACCGATTCGCCCTAGACCGTCCGCGATGTCGGCACCCGACAGCGCCGCCTCGGAGCCGGAGTTGTCCAGTCCGACCCGCCGGAAGTCGTCGGGGACGGCGCGACCGGACAGAGCCGCCGCTGCGGCAGAGGTCAGAGCTCCTCCGTCTCCGACGACGTGGGAGCCCACCAACGACACGATCATGCCGCCCGATTCGACCGCGGTGGCCGACAGCCGCCAGGCCGGCCCGTCGATGGGGTCCAACCTCACGGCCGCCTCGTTCTCGATCCACGTGTCGACTGCGTCGCGGGCGATCGGTGACCCCACAGCTATCGGATCGGCCGGTGTGCGCGCAGCCGTCCAGCTGTCTCGCGCTCCGGGAACCCGTGTGCGCCTCACCGAGCGATCGATGGGGCCGGTGGCCAGCAGGCCCCACATCGATTGCAGTGCGTCGAGTGCCACGGGTCGATCGAATCGCCAGACGATCTGATTCACGACGGGTACCCCGAGAACGCATTCCATGCGCAGAAAAAGGTCGTCGTCGTAGGTCAGTCTTTCCACCACGCGAGACTATCGCTGCACGAGCACTCGTGCAGGTATGCGGCAAATGTGTTTCCCACCATATGATTTGCGCAGCGAGCTGTGTAGTCCGGTACTGATACATTGTGTCCGATCCGAAGCCGACGCGACCGCGAAGGACCGAATGAAGTTCGTGATGCCCTTCAACGGGAGCCGCGGTGACGTGGCCCCCGGTATCGCACTCGGCGTGGAGTTGGCGCACCGTGGGCACGACGTGGTGTTCGGTGCGCCTCCCAATCTGGTGGACTTCGCTCGCGCGAAAACTGCTGCGTACGAACGAGTCGAGGTGGTCTCGTTCGGGCCGGACACCCACAGCCTGCTCGAGTCCGAGCTGATTCGGGTCCGAATCAAGTCACGAAACCCACGGACCAGATTGACGGCCCTTGCGGAACTGGCCACCCATGGCTGGGATCAGATGGCAGCCGAGCTCGAGCAGATGACAGTGGACTGCGACGCGCTCGTCACCGGTTCACTGGGCCAGGAGATGGCGTTCAACATGGCCGAGTCGGTGGGCAGCGCCTTTCTGGCGCTGCACTACTGCCCGCTCCGAAAGAACGACGTCGTACCCGTCAGCCCCGGATTCACCCTGCCGGGTGCACTCAATCGATCGATGTGGGCGTTGGCGGAGAACCTCCGTTTCAAGTCGATGAAAGCTCGTGAGAACGAGCAGCGGGCAGCGTTGGGATTGGCACCGACCGGCGATTCGCTGCCCGTTCGGTGCGCACGCTACGGCGGCGTCGAGATCCAGGCCTACGAGTCGACACTCTTTCCCGGGCTCGCAGAGCAGTGGGGACCGCTGCGGCCGTTCGTGGGGTTTCTCGGCCTGAGCAGCGGTCACCTCGACACCGATCCTGCCGTGGATCGGTGGCTGCGATCAGGCTCTGCGCCGGTATATTTCGGGTTCGGCAGCATGCCGGTACCAGATCCCGCGGCGCTGCTGCGAATGATCCACTCTGTCACCGAGAGGCTGGGAGTCCGGGCGTTGGTCTGCGCCGGCTGGAGCGATCTCGTTAGTGCGGAATCCATTGCTGCCCAGCAGAATCCAAACGTGATGGTCGTGGACTCCGTCGATCATGCCAGCGTGTTCCCGCGATGCATGGCCGCGGTTCACCACGGTGGCGCGGGCACGACCGCCGCGAGTGCACGGGCCGGGCTACCGACTCTCGTATGCTGGTTCAGCGCCGATCAGCCGTTCTGGGGAGCTGCGCTGCGTCGGATCGGAGCCGGATCGAGCACGAAGTTCTCGAAGTTGTCCGAACCCGTTCTGTTACAAGGAATCACCGACATCATTACCGACGACGCCAGGCGTGCGGCACGGCAACTCGCGCACAGCGTTGCACCGCCGGAGGTAGCCGTCGCCGCAGCGGCCGATCTCGCGGAGTCTGCCGCTCGCGGCCGCTGACGGCAGTCACCAGAAGTGTGCAGTCATGCCCCAACGGCCCAGCGCCTCGGCGAGGTGATCGCGCAGCGTTCGGTCGTCGGGAAATCGATCAGGATCCATGGCATGGGCAGTGACGGTCACCGTGCTGCCCGCCTCGCACGCCCAGGCGGTGAGACCACCGTCCAACGATCGGGCGAACTCCGCATCGGCACCGAAGAAACTCGCTCTACCCGAGACTGCGCGAGCCCGGACGCCGGCCACCGTGGTGAAATCCTCGGGCAGCACACCCATATTGGAGGCCAGCCCCTCGGCACCGTCGCGGGGCTGCGGAATGCGTGCGACGACCGCGTCCGGAAGCATCTGCACCAGGGCCTGCGATATTCCGGCGGGAGCTCGACCGGTCGCCTGCCTCTCGGTGAAGGCGGTGAATGCCGCCTTGCTGATCTGCCGGATCGGTGTCAGGTCGAGGTCGGCAGCGTCGGTGACAGGGACCTCGATCTTGACGATCTTGGTTGCATTGGAGCGAGTGTCGGCAGCAGTGCGATCACTGACCGGCAGTGACCATTGCACCGTGTCTCCGATCGAAGCACGACCGGCACACCCAGAAGCAGCAGTCAACACCGCGATGAACAACGAGTTCGATGTACCGCCCCAGCGGTCGGACGCGGCTCTCCATGCGGCTGCGTCCACCTCGGCAACCGCATAGGGTGCTGCCCATTCCCGCTCGCCGGCCGGACCGGTCGCAATGTCCGAACGGTTCGGGGTCGAACGCGGGGTGGGCATCGGTGCATCGGATCGGGTACGGACGGGCAGAGCCGATACCGCGGAATCGACCAGCCAACCCGCGGCGGATCGCAGTTGACCGAAAGCGTCCATCATGTCCGAGCCGAGTGCCGCGAGACCGTGCTCGGCCGGGGTCAGGCACGGTTGATCGGACGAGGAGTTGGCAGATCGGAATGCGGCGACCAGAGCGCCACCGTCGGCCACCATGTGCGAAGCGGCCAACGACAGGACCATTCCACCGTCGATCACCGGTGTAGCGGACAGCCGCCAGCCGAGACCTGTTTCTGGATCGATGTCCGTATCGAGCCGGCCCTGCGCCCACGCCCGCACTTCCGAGGCATCGATGGCCTGCTGGCGAACATCGAGGGGGTGAGAGACCGGCGAGGCCACCCAACGTTCACGCGCCGTCGGCACGGACGGTGCCACGACTCGGCGCGCAAGCAGACCGTCGGACAGGTTGTCACGCAGTGTTTCCAGATCTTCTCGCTGGATTGCTCGGTCGAACCACCAAAGAAACTGGTTGTAGACCGGATATCCGATGCCATGATGCATTCGCAAGAATAGGTGATCGGCAAATCCAATTCGAGTCACGGGCCGAACCTACTACATCACCGAAGAAGGGGTCGCAGTGCGAATTCATCGGCTCTCACCTATTCGCATTCGGCAATATGTAGATCGATTGTGTCCTGCGCCACGTCTCGTCCGTCGAGTGACGAGCGTCGTGATGCCACCTTCCGCCCCCCGCCTAGACACCCTGACCTTGTGATCTACCACGGCGGGAGCACACCCTGATCGTGACCTCGCCCCAGAATCTCGCACTCGACCGCATCGCCGTGAGCAGCAGAGGCGAATCGGTCAAGGCGTTCGATAGTGAGAAGAATTACTTCTGAGCGTCGCGAAATAGATTCACTTTCCCTTTATCGTGAGAGCTGCACCGACTTCGAGTCGACGGCCATGACGTTGTTCTTTCAATGCAGAAAGCAGCAGCTCCGCACTTATCAGATATCGACGGGTCCAAATGCGCGAGCACGACTCGTCGCTTTACATATACAGCACCACCGTAATGAACATTTTTCCGAGTAACGACCTGACATCGAACACAGCTGGCCGAGCCCGGATACGGAACGAGGACTCCCCATGGAATACACCGAATTGGCCGACTACCCACTTCCCGCAGGACGCCTGACCGAGTGGGTCCCCCGCGTCGATGACGACCGGTGGGTACCGGATCCTCGCGGACTGTCGTTCACCCACCAGGATCATTGTGAGCGCAGCGCACCGGGCTCGTGGATCGGGACGGTGTTCGAGATTCATCGCCGCTACGACGTCGAAGCTGTGCGAGCAACCATCATCGCCTACATGGGACGCCACGAAGCCTTCCGAACCAAGGTGCGACGTGACGAGGAATCCGGTTCCTGGCTGCGGTACACCGCGCCGACCGATGCGGTTCATGTGCTCGATCGCGCACACACCGAAACCCGCACCGAGACACAGGTGTTCAAGCATCTGCATTCGTGGTTCGGCGAGACCGTGTCCCCGACGGCGTGGCCGCATTTCATTCTCGCGACGGTCGAACCGGACGACGCCTTCCGCGCCCTCTCCGACGGACCGGGTGAGTCGTTTCTACTCGCGTTCGCTGCCGATCACTCCGTCATGGATGCCTACAGCCAGATCTACGCCATCAACGAGATCGACCGGCTGTACGCGCAGGCACTGGAGGGCGTCGACCCGGAACTGCCCGAGGTCGGCAGCTATGTCGACTTCAGTCAGTCCGAGCGCGCACTGGGCAACACGCTCGACAGCAACCACAGTGCCGTCCGCACCTGGCAGGACTTCCTGGCCGTGGAAAACGGTCGGTTCCCGGGCTTTCCACTTCCGGTGGCAGTGGACCGACCCGCGACCGACGCTCCGGCTGCCCAGAGCAGCATCTCGTCCTGGCTGTTGACCTCCGATCAGTCGGACGCCTTCAACTCGGCGTGCCGCGCCGCGGGCTACAACATGCAGGCCGGCATTCTCGCTGCCTTGGCTCTGACGAACACGCGCCTGTCCGGCCGCACGTCGTTGCGCACCGTGATGCCGATGCACACCCGAGACGAGCAGAAGTGGGCCGCCTCGGTCGGTTGGTACGTCGGAATCCTGCCGATGGAGATCCAGCTCGGCGATGCGCGCACCTTCGGCGAGGCGCTCGAGTCGGCGGCAGCTGCAGGCACGGCGAACAAGGGGCTGGCACGGATGCCGTACTCCAAGATCGCCCAGATCCTGGAATCGACCGAGATACCTCGTTTCGTCGTCTCGTACATCGACTTGCGCTTCCTTCCCGACGCCGCGCAGTGGCAGGCCCGCAAGGGGCGCGCGCTGCGGAGCAACTGCCACGCAGACGACGAGGTCTACTTCTGGGTCAACCGGACGCTGGAGGGGCTCAACATCTCCGCGCGGTTCCCCAGCTCGGACGTCGCATCGACCAACGTTCACCGCTTCATCACCGAGTTCGTCTCGGTGTTGACCGCGGTGATCGACTCCGACACCGCTGCCGATACCGTGCTCACGTCGCTCTCGCACTCGGTGGCCGTCGCCGCAGAGTGAGGCGTCCGAACAGACCGCGGCACGTATCGGAAAGGATGAAGCGACGATGATCATCACGGCTATGGGCAGTTGGAATCCCGCTCCGGGCACGCTGCTCGAGTGGCATCCGACCGACGCCGCTCGTGTGAGTGCCGCAGCGGCACCCGTCGATTCGACTCCGCCCTCGTTCCTTCAGGAGGATCATCTGAAGGCAGCGTGGGCTGCGCGGCAACGCGGCGAGGTCCACCACGCCTACACCGGTGTGGCGACGGAGATCGACGGCGATGTGGACACCGACGCGATGAGCCGCGCTCTCGCCGCGTACGTCCTGCGCCACGAGGTGCTGCGGTGTTGGTTCGAGGTGGAGGGCAATTCGGTCATCAGGCATCTGGTGGCGCCGGAGGTTCCCGCATTCGAGGTTCTGGACGCCGGCGAGTCCACCGACGACGACGAGTTCCAACGCTACGTGCGCCATCGGTTTTCCGTCGAGGCAACCGCGGACGTCTGGCCCGGATTCGTCGTCGGGGTCGTGGCCAGGCCCGGCAGCTTCACGTTGTACTACGGCGCGGATCACGCGTTCACCGACGGCGGTTCACAGGCCTTGGTCATCAGCGAACTCGCAGATCTGTACTCGCACGAGATCGGCGAGCAGGCACCGACCCCCGCAGCAGCAGGCAGCCATCTCACCTACGCCGCCGAGGAGCGCGCGCGGGCATCGACATTCGGTCCCGACTCTGCCGAAATAGCCGCCTGGCGGGACATTTTCGTTCGTCATGAGGGCCGTATGCCTCGGTTCCCCCTCGACCTGGGCCTCTCGGACGGCGAGCGCGCCCCGGTGCGGATCGTCGAGCGCCATCTTCTGGACAAGGACGCCACTGCAGCGTTGGATGCCGCGTGCAAGGCCGCCGGTGCCCGGATGAGCAGCGGGATATTCGCCGCGGTCGGGATCACCGATTTCGAGCTGGCAGGCAACGAAGACTATTTCGGAATCACCGTCCTGAGCACCCGCCATCACGGCGACTTCGCGCAGTCTCAGGGATGGTTCGTCAACTTCGCGCCGGTCGCGTTCGAGGTGGCCGGAAGCGAGACGTTCTCCGATATCGCACCGCGTGCTCACCGGGGTTTCGAGCACGCGAAACAGATCGCCGAAGCTCCCGTGCACGCCGTATTGGGCGCCCTGGCAGCAGACGGCACGCTGGGTAGCGAGCTGGCTGTCAGCCCCAACATGCTCTCCTACATCGATTTTCGGTGGTTCCCCGGCGTCGGGCGCGATGCCGACACGCGAGCCAAGCATTTCACCGGAGAGGGTTCGACTTCGAATGCATCGATGTGGATAAACCGCGACGGTGAGCAGCTGTACCTGGTGGCCCAGACCCCCGATACCGCCGTCGCCGCCGAGTCGGTGCAGCGGTACCACGCTCATCTGGCCCATGTGCTCGACACCATCGCACGCGAGGGTGATTACACGCTCTCGCGCGACCACCTCGTTCAGGAGCCGGCCGGTGCAGGTCACCTCGATCACTGAGTACGCTCCTCGCCCGGGTGCCCTCGTCGAATTCTCGGCAGCCGTCCTCGGCGCTCCGGAGCCGTCACCGATTCCGCCGTCGTTCAACCAGAGCTTCCACCTGGGCGACCTCGCTGATGTCGACCGCGTCTGGATCGCCGCGGCCTTCGACGTGCCCGGCAATCTCGATGCCGACGCACTCGGGTGGGCATTCGCGCAGTTGATCGATCGCCACGACACGCTGCGCAGCTCGTTCGTTCCGACGCCGACCGGGATCGAACGGATGCTGTACCGGCCGGGCGCGATCGAGATCACCCCAGCGGCCGAATCCACTGTTTCCTCGACGGCACAGCTTCGAGACGACATCCGAACGAGGCTCGAAAAAACATGCGCTGCAGCGCGTTTCCCGTCCTACAGTTGCTTCGGAATCGACCGACGAGACTCCTCGACGGTACTGTGCGCCTTCGACCACGCCAATGTCGATGCCATGTCCATCGCAGTGGTGATCGACGAAATGCACACGCTGTACGACGCGTATCGCCGCTGCGCCGAGGAGCCGAACCCCGATCTACCTCCGGTCGGCGGCTTCGTCGAGTACTGCCGCAACGAGGCCACCGAGCCCCTGGTCGCGCCCACCGACGACCGCATGGTGCGCTGGTCGGACTTTCTCACCGAATGCGGCGGCACGACGCCGAGGTTCCCGTTCGATCTCGGGATCGTCGACGGCGGCACCGCCAGTCAGGCAACGACGATCGATCGCCTGCTCGACGCCACGCAGACCATCGAATTCGAGCAACTGTGCGCCCGGTCGGGAGCCGGAATGTTCTCAGGTGTCGTCGCGGCCATCGGGCAGGCCTGTGCCGGTATCGGCGGGCCCGAGCACGTTTCCTTCCTGTTCCCGCTGCATACCCGACACCGGGCCCAGTTCGCCCGTGCTCTGGGCTGGTTCACCACCAACGCACCGATCACCGTGCACGTCGAGAACGACCTCCACGACACGATTACTGCTGCCCACAACGCATTTCGCGCAGCTCTGCCACTGAGCACGGTTCCGATTCCGCAAGTGCTGGCCAATCTCGGAGACTCGTTCACCCTCTCGCGGCAGGACGTGTTCATGGTCTCGTACATCGACTACACCAGAATCGACGGCCACGAACACTTCGAGGAGTCGAACGCACACCACATCAGCAACGCCACGGTGTCCGACGACGCACAGTTCTGGATCTCGCGCACCACCTCCGGCTTGGCAATTCGGGCGCGGTTCCCCGATACCGCGGTGGCACGCTCGGTGATGATCTCGTTCATCGACGAACTCGTCGCCGTGATGCGCGCATCCATCGCTCAGGCCGGCGTCGCAGCGCTGGCACCACTGGGAACGTAGATCCCCGGGCTCCACACACACTGTTCGACGGCAGTACCGCATAGGATCGACGGTGCAGACCGTTCACCCCCGAGCGGGCCGCCAGCCGAATATCTTCCGTAGGAGCCGATACGTGCCTGTACCAACCGATTCCAACGCAACGTTCGCAGACTATGCGCATCCGGATCGACTCGTATCGACCGAATGGCTGTCCGCCCATCTCGGCACCCCGGGGCTGCGCGTCGTCGAGTCCGACGAGGACGTGTTGCTCTACGACGTCGGCCACATCCCCGGCGCAGTCAAGATCGACTGGCATCTCGACCTCAACGATCCGGTCACCCGCGACTACATCGACGGCGAGCAGTTTTCGAAACTGATGAGTCGCAAGGGGATTTCGAGGGACGACACCATCGTCGTCTACGGCGACAAGAGCAATTGGTGGGCTGCGTACGCACTGTGGGTGTTCACGCTGTTCGGACATCGAGACGTGCGCCTGCTCGACGGCGGCCGTGATGCCTGGTTGTCCGAGAACCGAGACACCACGCTCGATGTGCCCGAGTTCCCGGAAACGGACTACCCGGTGATCGAACGTGACGACGCCCCCATTCGCGCCTTCGCCTCCGACGTACTCGGCTCACTCGGCACAGTCCCCCTGATCGACGTCCGCTCCCCCGCCGAGTACACCGGCGAGCGCACCCATATGCCGGACTACCCGGAGGAAGGTGCGCTGCGCGGCGGACATATCCCCACCGCAGTGAGCATCCCCTGGGCCAAGGCTGCCGCGCCGGACGGCCGGTTCCGCTCGCGCGAGGAACTGAACGAGATCTACTCCGACACCTCCCCGACCGATGACGTCATCGCCTACTGCCGCATCGGTGAGCGGTCGAGCCACACCTGGTTCGTGTTGACGCATCTGCTGGGCTACGAATCGGTGCGCAATTACGACGGTTCGTGGACCGAGTGGGGAAACGCAGTTCGAGTTCCGATCGCCAAGGGCGAGGAGCCCGGATCGGCTCCGGCCGCTCGATGAGCACGCTCCCGGATTCGCTGGCCGAGATCGTCGAGGACTTCGCCGCGGTGGAGGGGCAGGACAAGCTGCAGCTGCTGCTCGAGTTCAGTCGAGAACTGCCCCCGCTGCCCGAACATCTGGCCCAGGACGCAATGGAGCCGGTACCGGAGTGCCAGTCGCCGCTGTTCCTGTCGGTGGACGCGAGTGATCCGGCGCGCATCCAACTGTTCTTCAGCGCGCCGCCGGAAGCCCCCACCACTCGCGGGTTCGCCTCGATTCTGGCCCAGGGACTCGACGGTCTCAGTGCCCAGGAGATTCTGGATGTACCGGACGACTTCTACTCGGCGCTGGGGCTGAGCGACGCGGTGAGCCCGTTGCGACTGCGCGGGATGTCGGCGATGTTGGCGCGTATCAAAAGCCACCTTCGCTGACGACAGGGGCCACACCGTCGTCTTGATCGATACATCGGGTGATCGGTAGACTGCGCGGCGAGCATCGATGCTCTACTCACTCTCACCCCCGATGTGGTCGAACGAAGGCTGGTTGCTGCCGATATGGAGTTCACGGAGCTGGCGGACTACGCGGTTCCCGCGGGCACGCTCACCGAGTGGATACCCAGCGTCGGCCCCCATGCCCGCACGCCCGAGGCCGCGGGATGGCAGCCCGACACTCGCCCCACGTCCTACGTCCACGAGGCTCACCTTCGTACGAGTCTCGGCAGCCCTCGGCGCGGCCGCGAATCGTGGCTCGGTGCCGCCTTCGAGGTTGCGGGTCCCCTGAACAAACCCGCATTTCGGAACGCCGTCCTGAAGTGGATAGACCGGCACGAGGCGATGCGGTCGAGCGCGTCGATCGACGAGGCGTCCGGCGAGATGTCCCGGGTGACCGCCGCGCCGGGTGCCATCGACATCTGGCAGGTCGAGCAGGAACGGTGCGCGGAGTCGAGTGAGGTGTTCGAGCACCTGCAGTACCTGTTCGACGAGTTCACCTCGCCGTTGATCTGGCCGGCATACGCCTTCGTCACTCTCGAGCCGCTGGACCAGACGCGCCCGATCACCGTGTTCTTCGCAGCGGACCATTCGATCATCGACGGCCTGTCGACGGTACTGGTGGCGCACGAGATCGTCGCGCTGTACGGGGAGGAACTCGGCGGCCCGCCTGCCGCCCTGTTCGAGGCCGGTAGTTATCTCGATTTCGGGTCCTCCGAACGGGAGCGAAACGCGGAGTTGGAGCATTCGGACGACGCGGCCCGAATCTGGCGCGACTTCCTCGTCGACGGCGACGGTCAGCTACCGGCATTTCCACTCGATATCGGCGAGCCGAGTCCGGACGAGGTGCCGCAGAGCGGGCTGTCTGCATGGGTGCTCGATCCCGACCAGGCCGATTCGTTCTCCATCGCCTGCCGCAAGACCGGGCACAGCCTGTTCGCCGGGCTGCTCGCGGTACTGGCCATCACGGGGGCCGATCTGGGCGGCGGCACGCGCTTTCGAACGGTGACACCGGTCCACACACGTGACGAACCGCAATGGGCGTCGGCGCTGGGTTGGTTCGTCGGACTGTGCCCCATCTCCTTCGACATCGCCGACGCCGACTCGTTCGGCGCTGTGATCGCAGCCGCCTCGGCCGAGGTGAAGAAGACCAAACCGATCGCCCGAGTTCCTCTCGATCGGGTCTTCACCACTCTCGGCTACTCGGCCCGCCCACGGTTCGTCGTGTCGTTCATGGACGTGAGGTTCGCACCTGCCGCTGAGCACTGGCCGGATTGGAACGCTCGTGCGCTGCGCAGCAAGCAGTATCAACACGATGTCTACGTGTGGATCAACCGAACCCCGCAGGGAATCAACATTGCGGCGCGCTTCCCCAACACCGAGCAGGCCACGGCACGGGTTCACGAGTACCTCGGTGCGTTCCGGAAGCTGTTGACCGATGTAGCGGAGACCGGTTCCACGTCGGTACCTGTCGCTGATCTCGGACAGGCCCCGCACGGCCACACCGACACCGGTCGACTCGCTACCAATCAGTAGTCCGCCCCGGTGCGCCTTCGCTGTGTGGACCGAGTGCAGCGCTGATAGCGCC
Organism: Rhodococcus sp. MALMAid1271; assembly: GCF_049195265.1. NCBI lineage: Bacteria > Bacillati > Actinomycetota > Actinomycetes > Mycobacteriales > Nocardiaceae > Rhodococcus > Rhodococcus sp. MALMAid1271. Next base: position 14,098 of record NZ_JBMIRQ010000008.1, read on the forward strand.
GGTGCTTAGACTCCCACGTGACGTTCGTAGGCGATGCATGCGAGAAACACATCCGTAGGAGGCTCAGTGGCCAGCCATGCCAGTGCTCAGATCACCAAGGTTCTTGTTGCCAATCGTGGTGAGATCGCGGTTCGGGTGATCCGGGCGGCTGCTGATGCGGGGTTGGTGAGTGTGGCTGTGTATGCCGAGCCGGATGCGGATGCTCCGTTCGTGCGGTTGGCCGATGAGG